>DATNPE010000578.1:0-3630 GCA_036703355.1 Allocoleopsis sp.
ATAATCTATAGATTCAGCCTGGGGATCAGGGCATACTGGAAGTCAGCTCATCAATTAAGCTGCATGACAACCAAACTGCACTGTGATTGTGGGCTCCGCATTCTATGGTAGAGATAGCCTGGTTGGATTACTGTAGTTTTATTTATCCGAGTTATCCTTTCGCACGTCTGAATGTCATTAATAGAGTGTGTATAGAGAGCTAGGTGTGTACAGAGATCATGCGAGCTTGCTGTCCGAATCCAACCAGTCCCAGTATATTCTCGACTCACGACTCGCTTTGCCAAGGATTGAGGCCAAACCAATGATTGAGATGAAAGTTGCTGGAATTGCGCTGGATGCAGCAACCCGCCACCCAATCGTACTTTTGAGGGATGCTGCTGAGCGTCGGGCTTTGCCGATTTATATCGGTCAGGATCAGGCAAGAGCGATTATCAATGCCCTCGAAAACCAAGCTCCTCCTCGACCTCTCACCCATGACTTGATGATTAACATCTTGGAAGAGTGGGATATGGTTTTGGAGCGAATTATTATTCACTCGCTGCAAGACAATACGTTCTACGCCATCTTAACGATTCGCCAAGGAGAGGTCAAAAAGGAGATTGACGCTCGACCGAGTGATGCGATCGCCTTGGCTCTACGAACCAATTGTTCGATTTGGGTGATGGAAGAAGTGGTGGCGGATGCTTCGATTCCAGTGGATCGAGATGCGGATGAAGCAGAACGGCAAGCCTTCCGGACCTTTTTAGAAAACCTGCGTCCAGAAGACTTTACCCAACGGCGCGAATTCGGCAACGAGTCTTAGGGGCCAAGCTGTCAGTATGCGCTATCGTCGGTTTGGCAAAACCCATCTATTGCTGTCTGTTTTTTCTCTGGGAACGATGCGTTATTTAGCCTCAGAGGAGACAGCGGCCCAAACAGTCAACCGAGCGATCGCCCTGGGAATTAACCATTTAGAAACAGCAAGCGGCTACGGTAAGAGCGAGCAGTATTTGGGGTCTGCCTTGGCTCAAATCAGTGTGCCGCGATCGCAACTTTACATCACGACCAAACTGTCCCCCACGCCGGACGCTGCCCTGATGGCGCGACAAATTGATGCGTCTTTGGCTCGCTTGGGTACCGATTATGTGGATTGCTTGGCGATTCATGGCCTGAATACAGCTGATCATCTGAGTTGGGTGGAAGCGAAAAATGGCTGTATGCAAGCAGTACAAGCAGCGGTCACGGATGGCCGAGTGCGGCACATTGGTTTTTCGACCCACGGCCCGCTGGATCTGATTCTGGCTGCGATCGCTACCGATCTCTTTGAGTTTGTCAGTCTGCACTACTACTACTTTTTCCAGCGCCATGCCCCAGCGGTAGCCGCCGCCGCTGCCAAAGATATGGGCGTGTTTATTATTTCGCCTGCGGATAAAGGGGGACAACTTTACACTCCGCCTCAGCAACTCCAAGCCTTGTGTGCGCCTTTATCTCCTCTGCACTTCAACTATCGGTTTCTCCTCAGCGACCCTCGCATTACCACCTTGAGTGTTGGCGCTGCCCATCCATCTGAGTTAGATGAACCTCTACAAGTGGCAGATTTAGATGGCCCTTTGGATGCAACTGAGCAGGAGATTTTACAACGCTTGCAAGCGCATCAAGCTTCGGCTCTAGCATCTGATCATTGCAGTCAATGTTATGCTTGCTTGCCTTGCCCAGAAGCGATTCACATTCCCGAAGTGTTGCGGCTGCGGAATTTAGCGATCGCCTACGACATGACCAATTTCGGGCAATATCGCTACCGCATGTTTGAAAATGCAGGCCACTGGTTTCCTGGAGTCAAGGCAAGTCGCTGTACTGACTGTGGTGATTGTTTGCCCAAATGCCCGGAACAACTCAATATTCCTGCCTTACTCAAGGATGCTCATGAACGGCTGAATGGCCCCTCTGGGCGTCGGCTCTGGGGTTAGGAAACTGGGATAGTTAAGAGTTTGAGGGGAGTGGGATACTAACTTTAGCTGAGTTCGTCATGAAATGAGTGAATGGCTGAGCTTGGAGGTGATTGCTGTGCCAATTAACAGACAGCGAGGAGCAGAATTACAACTTGACAGGGCGAGTGTGAGGCGATCGCTGCAACTTTTGGGTGTGGTGAGCGCGATCGCGTTAGGGATGGCTCAGCCACTCCTGGCCCAATCGCCAACGCCATCAGGTTTAGAACCGACGCCTGAGCCACTGGATACAGACCTGGTGGAGCAACAGCAAGCAAGTATGCCCATGCTAACTCCGGGTGCCTGTCAGGTGGGTAATGCCGTGATTACCTCCAACACTGTTTGCCAAAGCAGCATCACCATTCCGAGCTTGTGGTGGCTGGAGGAGCAGTACAGACATCTCAATGGCAAACTGGTGAATACGTGGCTAGCTTATCCAGATGCCAGTGGTTTGTCTCGGCGAGTAGATTTGGTGGTGAATCAACAAGTTTGGAGCTTGCTGGACTACCTGGAGCGCTACAAATTTACTGACTGGTTTGGTGCGACAGCCCGTGATTATGGCTTTAATACCAGGGTTTTTAACGCTCAGGGCCGACTGTTAGCTGCTTATACCTGTGCTTTCCCGTCTGGCAGCTCCACGAAAGCTCTACCCTCCTGCCGTCTTTTTGTCGATTCGTTAGGTAAAACGGGTTTGGGTAGACCCATTCAGTCATCGCCTTGAGGCCGTGGGGCGAACGGCTAACCACAGGGATCGATACTGTGCGATCGCCTGGTCAGAAAGAGGGGTCAGGAACTCGCTCTTTTGAATGATTGAGGCTTCTGGCAGTAGAACTGGCTGTTTTTGCAAGGCACTTGGTAAAGTCGTGCGATCGATTTTAAGGAGGCTGGGAGCAGCGGCTTGGCTAAGCACCGACAGCTGAATCGCGGTTTGGGGTTGCAGACAAAAGTCTAGCCACTGTTCTACCAAAGTAGGTTGCTGAGGTTGATTGGTTGAGCTTTGCTTGGTGGAATTGGCTGTGGTGTCTTGGCGGGTACCAGTAGTTGCACTTGCTGAGGTGGCAGCTTTAACGGCAGGCCGCACCCAAAGCTCGGACCAGAGCCTAGTGCCTGAGCGCGGAACGACAGCGGCAATCTGACGATTATTTTTCATCAGCGCCAGAATGTCGGTAGACCAGCCCACCGCTAGCCAAGTATCTCCGAGAATCAACGGCTGAAGGTAGTTCGTAGAGCTGTAGAGCTTGACCTGCTTATGGAGCGCTTGCAGCTCAGGCTTGAGGTTGGTTACTTCGCTCAAGTTCTCTGTATTGTAGGAGCGTCCTAGCTTCTTCAGAGTCAAGCCGATCACTTCCCTGGGTTGGTCGAGTAGAGAGATGCGATCGCGCAGTTCCGGTCGCCATAGGTCGCTCCAATCGGTCGGGGGTGCCCAACCCTGCTCGGCAAATTTGTCCGCTCGGTAAGCAATGACGGTGGTGCCCCAGCGGTAGGGCATACCCCACACCTCGCCATTCACCGCAGGTTTCCCTTGGCGATCGCGAGTTACCAAAGCTTGCCAATCACTGGGCACCTGTGACCAAGCAGGGATTTGCTGCGGATCAAGTGGTTGAATGAGCTGTTGTTGAATCGCTGCCGCTAACCAATAATCTCCCAGAGTCACTAAGTCGGGGAC
>DATNPE010000579.1:0-5956 GCA_036703355.1 Allocoleopsis sp.
TGGCAGAGGTTTATAATCTCGATCGCGAATTGCTGACAGGTAGCATCGCCCTCAGCTTTATCGGTTTGCTGTTGGTGCTACCGCTGTGGCTGACTTGGTTTGGCTAATATCCTACGGACTATTGCTTCTGAGCGTCTTTGGTTTTCGTGAAGTCTTCCAGCTTCTTGTTTTCTGGTAATTCCACGAACACTCTTTCCCCGGTCTCCAACCCTTGCAGCACTTGAGTTTGGTTGCCAATCGTAGGACCAATCGTGACAGGTTTAAAGGTGGGTTGATTCTCGGCATCGGCCACCAGGACTCCAGTTTGACCATCTTTAGTTACGATCGCCACTGTAGGCACGACCAAGGCTTGATCCAACTGCTTACCCAAGAAGGTGAGATCGACGTTCATGCCCGATCGCAGCTTGTCTTTACCGGTTACCAACGCCACCCGCACTTGGAAAGAAGTCACATTTTGCTCCTCCACTGCCGCTGGCGCAATTAGGCGTACCTTGCCCTGAAACACTTGATCCGGAAAGGCATCGGCTACAATTTCCACTGCCTGCCCTTCAGAAATTTGGCTGATGTCTACTTCGGGCACTTCCGCCAGCACTTCTAAGCCACTGGCAAGGGCAACGACTGAGGTAGACGTAGCAGAAGAGTTGGTCGAAGCAGAAGTGGTAGGGGTGACGAAGGCTCCTTCCGTGGCGTATTTCTGGGTGATGACTCCGGCGAAAGGAGCACGAACTGCTGTGTCTTCCAGTTGAGTGCTCACCGCTTGGACTCGGCCTTCTGCTTCCCGAACCCGCGCCTCTGCCACGGCAATATCTTCCGGACGCGAGCCGTTTTGCAAATCTTCTAAGCGTCTTCTGGCTTCGCGCACTCCTGCTTGGGCTTGTTCCACACTGGCTCTGGCGCGATCGGCTTCGCTAATCACCTCATCCAAGCGATCGCGGGAAATTGCTCCCTCTGCGGCCAGGGTTTCATTGCGCCGGACGCGATCGCTGGCTAGATCTAGGCGAGCTTGCGCTTCACGCACCTGAGCTTCGGCTTGCCCGACACTGGCTTGAGCCTGACCGATCGCGGCAGTGGTATTGCCCGCTCTAGTTTTGGCTAAGTTGGCTTGGGCTTGGGATAAATTCGCCTGAGCCTGGGCTAGCTCTGCTTCTAAGGTGCTGCTGTCCATGCGGGCAATCACTTCCCCTACTGCCACGCGATCGCCCTGCTCCACATACAGCTCTTTCACAATCCCCGCTGCTTTGGGGCTGAGGTTGACGCTTTGGATCGCCACCATCGTGCCATTGGCCGTAATCCGCACCCGCAAGTCTTGTGACTGGACGGGAATCGTTAATTCGGTAATATCTTCCCTTGGTGCTGTGGCGCGATTGACCAGAACTGCTGTGCCTGAAACACCGAGCACGCCAGCTACAACCAGACCAATGATCCAGGGGGTAGGTTTTCCAACTTTACCAATCATCGGAAGTTGCATGGAAAGGCTCCTAGGGCTTAGCGGTGCAAAAAAGGACAAAGACAGGGACAGGGATAAGATAGTGACTTGTATAGAAACGGCGCAATCTTAGAGAGGATGGCTTTTCTAGCCTGACATTGATCAGAGCTGACTTCATCCCACCAAAGAGAGTAGAGCCGCAGGCTTAAGGCTCAGAGTCAGGTTCAGCAGGTTGGATGGTATTTCGCTGCTCCCAGCGCTCTAACATTTTCGGGAGTTCTTGTTCGCAAAAGGCGTGCATATCTCGCATTTCTTCAAGACGTTGCTGGCGCTCGGCTTCCTGCCCTGTCATCAGTTGCAGCCCCCGCTCTGCGAGTTGCCGAAAGGCCGTGATTTGGGCCATGCGTTGTCTGGTGAGTTGCGACCAAGCATCCGGTTTAATGCGGAAGTAGTCGCGGCGCTGACCTGGCAAACTCATGCGTTCGATTAAGCCAATCTGCATCAGTAGACGAGTGATCGTGCTAATTGAGCCTTTGCTAGCTTGTAACACTTCGGCCAGTTCCCCAGGAGATTGGTATGGTGGGTCAGAAATCAACAGCCACCCGAAGATACGCCCTGCCATGCGTGGTAATCCCACCATTTCAAACAGGATGCCGCTTTCTTCGATAAAGTGCTTCTCTGCAAACTGGGGTTGTTCTTTCACGAGCGATCGCTGCTGCGGTTTAGCAACTCCTTAATATTTCTAAATTAGCAAAATTCTAAATGTTCAGTAAACATTGAACATTACGAACAAAATGATATGCAAATGATTTCTTGCTAATTTCTCTCTACTTTATAGGCAGGGAAGCGATCGCACCTCATGCTATTGCTTCACCCAGGCAGGTGATCTACTTGCTCTGGTGCTGGAGCTCGTTTAGGCCCGCTTCCGGAAGCTCTGAGAAAGTGGTAGAAGAAATTTTCGCCTGTCCATTGACTCTACTGAAATCTAAATTTATGAAACGACCTATACATCGATTATCTGTCGCTCGTCTGGCTGTTGGATCGGCACTGGTGGGTTTGGTGATGAGCAGTTGGGCGATCGCTCCCGCCCAAGCACAAGTATTGCAACCAGGCACTTTAACCATCACCCAGACCTGTCCTGCCACCAGAGCCATTAATGGGGCGAATCCCGGCAATGTGCGAGTCACAAAGAATCAGCGCTATGAAGTGATTGGGTTCAACAGTGCTGAGCGGCGGTTTGTTTTAATCAAAGTCCCCAACGCGACACCTGAACGCCGTTGGGTGAATGCCAACTGCGGCACCTTTCAGGCAGGTTCGCCTCCGGATGGTAATGCCAATGAGTCGAGAACTCGCCCGCCTAGACCCAGCAATCAGACGCTGCTGCCCTTCTTCGATCAAACCAACAACCCCGAAGTGCATCGTTTTCCCGCAGGACGACCCGCTGATATTACGCCTCCTCCACCCAGTTTGACCGCGTTTGACCAAGCTGTCCTGCAAGCCTGTGGCCCCATTGGTAGTAAAGTCACAGCCAATGCTTTCAAGCAGCTCATGGCAAATCATCCTGAGGTACTGCGCCAAATTCAAGCGGCTGTTGGTGGTGAACTGCTGCCAGGACGGAACACTCAAGCCGAATTTCTAGATGACCTGACAGCAGCCTGGTCCGATCGCGGTGGATTTGAGCATATCTTCTGTGGGGAGTTAGAAGGCCCAGAGAAAATTGGCGGCTTGCACTTTGTCGGGCGCTACCTCCAGTTGCAAAACGAAAAAATGGGAGGACGCTTAGGTAACAATCTCAACCGGGAAGAAGTCGAGCCTGGAGTGCTTTACACCTTGGGCGTGGTGATTAAGCGCGGCAACCAAACCTGGACGGACACCATTAAAGGTTACTCCTTGATTAGCGATGCCCAGGAAGTGTTGTTAGATGGAACTAAAGCCTTCAAAGCTCAAGGCAGTGCTCAGGGAGCCTGCTTATATCGAGTCCAAGACCAACCCACAGGCAAGTCTTACCAAGCTGTGTTTGTGAAAGACCGCAATGCGATCGTCACCTTTTATCCAGATGCCACACCCAGCGGCAAAGCTTGTCGCAGTTGAGGTGAGTTTCCCAAGGGCTATCGCTTAGTGCCAGCTTGAATTGAGATGGGCCAACCAGTGGCGGAAACGAGGAGCGCGATCGCGAATATAAATGCGTTCTGGGTCGCTACTCATCAAGCCGTACACTCGAACGACAGCTTGCTGATCTCCCGCAATCCTCAAGGGAAATGTCCAGCGGACTTTGCCGCTCTGGGCATCTAGCGTGACAAGTTGCAAATCGGTTTGGTCGGGGGTTTGAGGATTGGCAGCCACAAGCGCCACGCCCCCAGCACTCGTCACTGGGTTGACGGCAATATCCAACATGCCGGGATGCTCCAGGTATTGTCGCCAGCGCGGTTTGCCGTCTTGCGTATTCAGCGCTAGCACCTCAATCTGGCCTTTGGTGTCATCTTCAGGTAGCCGATAGATGCGCGTGTAAAGAGTTGGCCCATCCACTGCCCCTGGCAAGCTGTAAGTCTTGGTGCTGGGTTGCGCCGAGATGGGCTGCCGCCAGCGTAATTGACCCGTGATGGCATCATAGGCCGCGATCGCGGTGGGGCCAAACTGATAAATTGCGGTCTGGGTGACCACGGTATGTCCCCAAAACTCACCTTTGATGTGAAATAGCACCGCGCCAGTTTCAGGATTCAAGGCTGTGATGCCAGCGATCGGGCTGACGGCAAAGATTTGGCGATCGTTGGTGAGGAGGTAGTTGCGAATCATCGGCCCCAAGGAGACGGCTTCAGCAACTAGAGCGTCGGGTAGTTTAGCAGTCCAAGCCTGTTTCGCCGTTGTGGTATCAAACGCCTGCAACGTCATCGGAGTATTGAGCTTGCCCGTTAAAACCACGACTCGATCTTGGGCTGGCACCACACTGGCCCCAAATCCCTCGCCACTAACCTGCGTTGGGGTTGATTGAATATTGCCATTACGAATCGAGGAGCTGCGATCGAACGGTAGAGATTGGCGAAAGTTTTGCTCAAGACTCCAGAGCGGTTGACCTGTGGCTGCATCAAGGGACAGTAAGCGATCGCTCACTCTTTGCTGCGATGACTCCTGCATCAAAAGAGGCAAGTAAACTCGATTTGCGGTTAACTGCAACTGCATCCCGTGAGTCAACTTCAAGTCCAGGTTAGGAAACTGGGTGGCGTTAGGGCAGAACTGCCAGAGTTGCTGTCCAGACTTAGCGGCATAGGCCGTCAGCCCCCATCCCTGCTGCAGACAGCGAGAGCCGCTCATTTTGGGAACTGTTGGTTCTCCCCCAAACCCAAGTGGATCAGAGTCGTAGTTCGACTGGCTCACAATAACGCGATCGCCTGCCACATAGGGAATATGATGGCTCCGTCGCAGCTCTGTCACAGACCACTTCACTCGCCCCGTACGACTGTCTAAAGCAAATAGGCGGTCTTCAGGAGCGGTGGCGTAGATGACAAAACTCCCGCCGACCATGACAAGCCCCGTAGTCAGCAGCAGCAGCTTTTTCCATTGGGGTTTGTCTTGCAAGGATTGTCTTAAAGCTCTGAAGTGAAAGCCTTGTCGTCGTTGCCATACAGTCATGTAATTGATCGATGAACTCCTATCGGCTCAGAGCTTTGAGCATCTTTTCGGCTTGCCCGACGAAGTGTCGATTCTTGCGGTAGTGGTAGGGCGGTGCTCCTCGCACCTTCATAATCATTTTTTCTAGATATTCCCGTGCCTGTTGGGAATTGCCTTGCTGTTCTTGAGCTTTAGCCATCAGAATATACGCTTCTGGCGTACCCCAATTTCTCAAGTGGCTTTCTAGATGGCTCTGAGCTGTTTCAAATTCTCCCAGTTCTAAGAGAACCCGTCCGTAAGCTAAAGAAGCGTCTCCATACTTATGCTCTGGATCGACTTGAATTAGTTTCTGTAGATGATTTTTAGCCGTTGTGAAGTCTTTGTTGCGGATTGCTAGAGAAGCGGCTCCCCAGAGGGCTTGAGAATTGCTCGGTTCTTGTTCTAGCGCTTGTTGGTAGGCTTGGGCGGCTTGGTCAAAATCGCCAATCTCGCAGCGGATGTTGCCTAGCATGACAAATTGGTGAGCTTTGCCAATGTTCATCGCTGCTGCTTCGGCTTGCCACAGCTGGTCTTTGCGAGTCCAGCGGTTTAAGAAGCTGGGCAGGGGAAAGGAGGCGCGGGGTAGCCAACGGGCAATAAAGTAGATGAAGGCTCCGGGAAAGTTCAGAAAAATCAGGAGCCACAGCCAAATATTGCGATCGCGCTCGTACTGCACGCAGTCATAAATCATCCAAATCCAAAATCCAGTCGTCAAGATGCCAACAGGCCCCAAAATCTGTGTAAACATTCCTGACAACTGCCCCCTTTGGAAAGAATTTCTATTATTTTTCCCAGTCAGGTTTTACCTACAACAAGTTTTGCCCTAGGTTCGGAAGCCAAGGGCAGAAATTGTCAAGCAGGCTGAAAGGGGTACCCCTGTACCAA
>DATNPE010000580.1:0-5777 GCA_036703355.1 Allocoleopsis sp.
AACTTAGCGATTCGCCCTGTGATTAGCTATGGCCTTTCCAGCTACGGCTATGACATTCGTCTCTCACCCGCTGAATTTCGCATCTTCCGCCACATTCCGGGCACGGTCATCGACCCGAAGAATTTCAATCCCGAAAATTTAGAACCAACCAAGCTACACACAGACAGCAATGGCAGTTATTTCGTTCTGCCTGCTCACTCCTATGCGTTGGGGGTAGCGCTAGAGCGGTTAGAAGTGCCGACCAATGTCACGGTAATTTGTATTGGCAAGTCCACCTACGCCAGAGCAGGCATCATTGCTAATCTGACCCCTGCGGAAGCGGGCTGGCGCGGGCATTTAACTCTAGAATTTTCTAACTCTTCTAGCGCTGACTGCCGCATCTACGCCAATGAAGGCGTGGTGCAACTGTTGTTTCTCGAAGGGGAGCCTTGTGCGGTCAGCTACGAAACTCGTCGGGGCAAATATCAAGACCAACCCGAAGCTGTAACGCTGGCACGAGTTTAAACCAGGTTTAGGAAGACCACGATCGCCGGAAATTCAACCAACCTTCTAGAAGGTTTTGCCACAGGGAGCTGTGCTTAAAGCGGTGTAGTTGCCATTCTGTGGCGGTTTGGCTCAGGATCTCAGCGTAAGCGGGGGAAGCGGTAGCTAAATCAGCGATCGCGTCAATTTTGAGCTGCTGCCGCATGGCTAGTGCGATCACAGCAATTAACTCACCCGCCCCTGGCCCCAGGATATGCGCTCCCAAAATTGACCCGTTGCGATGCACCACCAACTTACATAATCCCGTGGTTTCGCCTCGAATCTGTGACAACGCCAAAGTGTTGAAGTGTTGCCGTAAAACCAATACCGCTTTGCCGTAGCGCTGTCTAGCTTCTGCTTCGGTTAGTCCCAGTCGTGCCAAGGCTGGATCAGTGGTGAGGACGGTGGCAATGCCTTTGTAGTTGGCACTGTAGCGCGGGAAAAAGAGGGCATTTTTCACAGCGATCGCGGCTTCATACTGGGCCACATGAGGCAACAGCTCACCTGCCAGCGGGTTGCCACAGACATACACTCGCGAATTCGTCGTTTGAAATTTGGGATTGCACCAAACTGCTTGCGGCGACCACTCAACTGCGGCTGCTTCTAAGTTGAGCGATTCTACCTGAGGTCGCTGCCCCATTGCCACCACAATTTCATCAGCGGCGATCGCCTGGTTGCCCGCTTGCACCCATTTCTGCTGCTCAATCTCCCGGACCTGAGTCACTTCAGTCTGAGTCAAGATGCGAACGCCTATCGCTTCCAACTGCGCTTGCAGTAGAAATGCCACCTCTGCATCTTGGTAAGGCAAAAGGCGATCGCCCGCCACAATCAGCGTCACGCTGACATTGAGCCGCACCAGGGTTTGCGCCAGAGCAATTCCAGTAGGGTCACCACCTAAAATCACCACGGATGCTGGCAAGCCTTGGTTGGCGATCGCGGCGGCAAAGTTGGCGGCGGTGAGAAATCCAGTACTACTCAAGCCCGGAATCTCTGGCACCACAGGACAACTTTCCAAGGCCAATAAATAAGCACGGGAGCGGAGCAAGCGATCGCTGACACTAAACGCAAATCGAGGCAGACGGCAAAATTGCCCCGCACTGCAAATGATCTCAACGCCCAAAGCCGAGAGGATGCTAGCCGAGGTCTGCGCTTCCCAGTTAAGAGACACTTGCTGCATCCAGGCACTCACCTGAGGCCACTGTTCACCCAAATTAAAAGCCTTCGCACCTATGCTTGGTTCCAGCAACCCTAAACATTGGCTCTGATCAACTCGTTGCGACAGTTGAGCCACATGAGCTAAAGCCTGGTGGGCAATCTCTGGCGCAGCTAAATCTTCATTGCCCCAGGTTTCTGGCACCACCCAAGCCACCCGAGCTTTCAGCTCAGCCGCCATTCTCGCTGCATGACTCCCTGCTAGGGTGCCCCCAATTACCACCAAGTCGTATTCAACTGCCATGCTTCTAGTCGTTCACCCACGAATTTGCCTCAGTTGGTAGATCGACTCAACTCTCCAGCCCCCTCTGACAAAATCTCAGCCAACCCTGCGATTAATCGTTGATTGTCAGCCTCCGATCGTACCGCAACCCGAAAATAGCGATCGCCCAATTCTGGAAAGCTCAGGCAATCTCGAATCAAAATTTGATGCCTTAGTAGCAGTCGCTTTTGTAGTTCCACACTAGACTGCTCAGACTTTACGAGTAAAAAGTTGGCAGCCCCCTGGTAGGGTTGCAAGCCTGGTAACTGAGCCAAACCTTCGTAGAGCTGCGATCGCGCTGGTGGCAACCAAGCCCAAGTTTGCTCCTGAAAGGTGACATCCTGCATCACGGCTGCCGCTGCTCCTGCCGCTAACACATTTACAGGCCAAGGGTCGCGCCATTGCTGCCAACGCCGTAAACGGTCGGGATGCGCGATCGCATAGCCCAAACGTAATCCGGGCAAACTGTAGAATTTGGTCAGCGATCGCAAAATCACTAAATTTGGGTAGTCCTGCACCACCTCACTCAAGCTTTGCTGCTGCTCTGGAGGCAAGAAGTCCATAAACGCTTCATCCACTACCACCAAAGCAAATTGCTCTAAATAAGGCAGAATACTCGCTCTAGAAAATAGCTGTCCAGTGGGATTGTGCGGATTATTGATCAGTAGCCCACTGTGCTGAGGCGAAATTTTGGATGTTAGAGTTCCAAGCGCTAACCCAACATCCAAAATTGGTAGACCAAAATTGTCGAAAGGGCACTCAAGCATAGAACTATTAAATGCTTTTAGTGCCCGCGAATAGTCGCTAAACGCGGGGGTAACTAAGCCAGTCACCTCCAGCTTGGATAAATCCCAACCAGCCCAAGTCAATAATTCTGCCGAGCCATTCCCAGGCAATAGCCAGTCCACAGGTAAGTGATGCACTTGGCTCAGAATTGCTCGGAGTTGACCGTAGTCTGGATCAGGATAGGCTGTCAGCTCGGATAAGTGAGCTTGAATCGCCGCGATCGCAGACTCAGGAGGGCCTAAAGGATTAATACTGGCGGAAAAATCAAGAATAGCCGCAGGGGGACAGCCTGCCAGCGCTGCTGCCCAAGCTAAATTCCCCCCGTGGACTGGACGGTTCAAAGAACAGCCTCGCTAATGAAAAATAATTATTTTTCCGGGGGCGAAACCTTCTCCTTGAACAACTTGCCTGCCGAGAAAGCAGGAACCTTGGTCGCTGGAATTTCCATTTTGTCACCCGTTTTGGGATTGCGTCCCTCACGAGCTTTGCGTTCGCGTGACTCAAAAGAGCCAAAGCCCACCAACGTGACTTTGTCGCCGTTGGAAACTGCATCAACAATGGTTTCCAGAGCCGCAGTCAAAACCGCGTCAGCTTGCTTTTTGGTCACACTCGCCTTATCGGCGATCGCGTCAACTAATTCACCTTTATTCATGCGTTTGAATCTCCTTTTTTAAGAAGATAGATATTGCTGTTAAATCTCCAGTCGAGATTGTGAAGTGAACCTTCGAGAAGAACTCAGCCCAAAATGGCTGGAAGTCCCGCAGACTCGAATTTTCAATGCCTTATTCTAAGGTGTACTCGCCCAATATGGATCGTCGAAACCTTTAAGATATATAGATTTCAGGATTTTTTAGGCAATTTGACCCAAATTTGAAAGCTTTTTCCACAAAAAAATCTCCTATCCAGGGATGAATAGGAGATTTCTCACTTAAAAAGTACTGCTCGCAATGACAGAATTTAGCCTCTTGAAGGAGATGCTATTGAGTCATGCACTACTTCTTCTCAGGATTAGCTGTCGTCCCTCGCTCTAGAATCTGACGCACATCAGGACTCGGTGTGTAGTTGTAACCATAGGTAGTGCGATCAGAGTCATCCAAGATCTGCGGTGTCAGAAGCACAATCACTTCAGCTCTAGTATTGGCTCTTGTAGTACTTCTAAACAACGCTCCAATAATGGGGAGATCGCCCAAAATAGGAATTTTTTGAGCGTTGGCTCTGTCTTGGTCTTGAATAATACCAGACAGAATTAGAGTCTGCCCGTCCCGCATCCGAATGGTTCCGGACGTCAGTGAGCGCTCTGATAGCAAAGCGATCGCCTGTGTACCTGATCCAGGTAGTGTGACATTTTGAGTTCCTGCTAAGGCAATCACCTGAGGCGCAACTGACAAAGTCACAAACCCGTTATCATCAATTCGCTCCACATTCACAGTTAGAATCAGGCCCGTATCTTCTTTAGTAATTTCTGTAGTTACCACCGGGGGAGTGCTAGTAGAGATATTAGTCTCAATATCTCCAACTACTTGCTGAGTCAGATTGACAGTTGCTTGTTGACCTTCTTGCACTACTAAAGTCGGGTCAGTCAGAATCTTGGCATTACCATTTGAAACAGAGGCTTGCAACTGGAGCAAAAATTGCCTCACAAAGTTGAATCCAAGCGGTCCGCCAAAACCAGTTACTCCAGTTCCTACAGTTTCAGTAGTCAGGCTACCTGCCGTTACAGGACTGGTACTGCCAAAATTTACGACTCCAATTCCACCCGCATTAATAGCTCGGCTTTGGTCAATCCCAAAGGAGAAGCTAGAGCCAAACCTTTCAGTTTTACTGAGGTTTACGTCGATAATTTTAACGTTCACAGCCACTTGGCGACGGCGCAGGTCGAGCTGTACTAACTGTGCCGATGCCACATCAACTAGATTTCTAGGCCCGACCAAAGTTACAGAATTGAGGCGAGTATCAACCAGTACTTGCAAACCTCTGAGCAGAGGAGTGGAATCTTCTGTATCAATCCGCAGCGTGTTTACCACCGTCTGAGTGGTAGTGCTAGTCTGCGTAATCGGGGGTGCACCTTCAGCTCCCTGGACAGGGATAGCATTAACAGTGGTTACTGGCTGACTGACTGTAGTTGCACTCTCTGCACCCATACTGACCAAAAAGCCAGATGCTTGTTCTGCATTAACTTGATTCAGCCGAAAAGTTCTTACAACAACATCTCTGGCGGTATTAGGTAGCCTAGGAGCCACAAAGATGGTCTGTCCAACTCGGTTAGCCTCCAAGTTGCTTAAGCGCAGCACATAGTTAAATACATTTTGTACAGGCTCATTCTCAATATCCAGAGAAATGGTGGGCCCACCTGCTCCCGCTGCTCCAGGCTGACCTTGGGCTGGCTGGCCTTGCTGCTGGCCACCACCTTCTGCGCTAAAAGCTAAATTGAGTCCTGCGGCACGAGCCAACAAAGACAAAACTTCTCTCACTGGCGCGTCTCTTAGCACCAAACGTGGCACCCGTTCAGCACTGCCCAAATCGATTGCTGTTGCCGCCGCATCTACATTAGAAACGACAATGTCACCCACCGGAGGAGCCACCGCTCTCGGCAAGAAAGGGGGAGCTACATTAGGGCTTTGAGGAGGTACTGGCACCCCATCAACCGTAATTTTGGGGTTGGGAACCAGGACATCCTCAGCAGGAGCTGGGGGAACAGGTGCTGGAGCAGTCTGGGTGCCGCTACCAGGCTGAGTTGTAGGCGCAGGAGTTGCTTGAGCGGTCTCACTACCTGCTGGCCGAGTCAGGCTGAACTGCAAGCCACCGCGATCGCGCTGGGCCACCTGCCCTGTTGGAGCCGCTCCTTGACCTGCCACAATGACTCGCACGCTGTTGGTGTCGAGGGGTAGCACTACCACAGAACTAATTCCAGGGGCGGGATTATCTTGGCGAAAACTCTCACTTTGCGGCAGGCGTAGCTGGGTATTGATCACATCTGCGACCCAACTGTTGCCTC
>DATNPE010000581.1:0-6214 GCA_036703355.1 Allocoleopsis sp.
TATAGCGGCGTCAACCACCCCAAAACTCCTGGCTCATTACCAAAGCGCAACACCAACCCAGCCCCAAGGACAAAGCAACCCGCCGCCATCGCCAACGCCGAACGATAAATCCTCACCCCCTGGCGATCGCTCTCCGTAATCTTAAACTCACCAAACTGCCCCTGATAAACTTCCGGTTCCAACTGCGAAGTCGTCATCTCTCTTCCTCCCTCTAACAACAACCTGACAACCTAGACCAAAGAGTTCTTATAATCACTTTTGGAGGAGGTCTGGGGAACGCAACCGTCCCTCAGCGGGGGTTTAGGGGCAAGCGACCCCATGCATTGGGTTTTAGCAAAACCTCAACCACATCTCCAACCTGCAATTGCAACTGAGCTTCAGCACTCCCCTCCTTCACCGCCACCTCAACCCATCCGTGGCTCCCTACTAATGCTAACAACACCCCAGGATCGCGATCGCTATAACTCAACACCCCTGCAATCTCCCGCTCACCCACCACTATCGCCCAAGCCTGGCCCTCAACCGCACCTCCAGGAATATTCGTAATCAAATTACCAAAGCGATCGCAGTACTGAACCGAACCCCAAACTCTATTGCCCTCAGAGCGATAACCAGGAATGGGCAACTGCACCAGGCTGGCTAAATCAATTGCCACCCCCAACGCCTGTAACGCCACCCCAGAAGCCAAATGAGCCGCCACAGGCGCAAACAGATCGCGACCATGAAACGTCGAACTCAACTGCCCCGATCGCCAAAACTCAGCATTCGTCAACTCCACCGCCGCGATCGCCCGATGCTGACTCAACACCCCACCAAACAGCCCATTATCTGGCCCCACCAAAAACCCATCCTCCAGTTCAATCGCGATCGCCCGTCGCGCACCCCCCACCCCTGGATCAACCACCGCCACATGTACCGTCCCAGGCGGAAAATAAGGATAAGCATTCATCAAACAAAACCGCGCCGCCCCAATATCCTGAGGCGGAACCTCATGCGTCAAATCAATCACCCGCACCCCCGGATTCACCTGAGCCATTACCCCCTTCATCACCCCCACATAAATATCACTCAAGCCAAAATCAGTCAAAAGAGTTACTAGGTGTTGGGGCATAACAATGGAGTGATAGAGGAGTGCTGAGTGCTGAGAACTGAGTGCTGAGGAAGTAGGAGGGATGAGGGATGAAAGGGGAGAAGGGGGAGGGGTGAGGAGTCAGGAGCCAGGAGTCTGAGAAGAATCGAAACGCTAACAGTACCGTTCGTTTGGAGGGGGTCTGGGGGACGCAACCGTCCCTCAGCGGGGGTTTGGGGGCGAGTGCCCCCAAGGGTTCGGCTTCCTAGAGTCACTCAACCTCACACATGCGATAAAGGATATTGCCGCCCATACTCATACATCGCGATCGCCGCCGCAGTCTGCACATTCAAAGACTCCACCATGCCAAACTGAGGAATCGCGATTGCCGCATCACAAAGCTGAGAAACCTCCACCGGAACCCCCGTCAACTCCCGTCCCAGCACCAAAACCGACTTTTGTGGATAGCGGAACTCCGACAAAGGCACCGCATCCGCCCGCAACTCCAGCGCGATCGCACAATAACCCGCCTGTTGTTGAGCCGCCAGCCAATCTGGCAACGCTGCCACCGCACAAGCTTCAAGGGGTTGCCAATAGTGAGCCGAAGCCGCCAAATTCCGAAACGCCAAATTCTGAGTCAGAGCCAGATCCGCCACTACCACCGAGCCTATCCGAAACGCCTCCGCAGTACGGCACAGCCCGCCCAAGTTCGCCGGATTCTGCACCAAACTGGCACAAACGATCAAATCTTGCCGAGGCAATTGAGCATAGCGATCGCGACCAATTGAGGTTCGGTGAGGCAGCGGCATGGGCATAAAACTACCGACATAATTTTGAAATTTTAGTAATGGACTTTACAGACTCAGGCCGAGAAATGCTAACTTAGAAACTAGACAGAAGCATAACTCAGAAGAAAAAAAAGTCCATTATGAACAAAAACCGCCAAGAAGCCGTTATTAGAACCGCGCAAGCTCACCGCGAGAACATGCAGAGAAACCTAGAGCGTCGCCTAGAAGTCGCAAGAGCCAAGGGAGACGAAAACCTGGTTCGGATGCTAGAAGCAGAAGCTAACTACCTGCGTTAAGCATTCTTGGCCCGGTGAACGATTGAATATTGGCTGTCATTTCCCATCACTCAAAAGTTACCCTTCAAACTTTCCAAAAGAAAATCCCTCAAGAATTCAACCCGATATCTGGGAAATTCTTAAGGGATTTTTTTAGGAGTTAGAAATCAACCGCTCCCCGACACCACGGTTAGGATTTGCTTAATTACTTCATCCACCGATTCGTAGCGTAATCAGGAGCTTTATCACTTGACCTTAAATCTTAACCTTTTGGTTCCCGAATATTTGGAATTTATAAAACGTTACTCAATCTAGGTCAAACTTCGGATGCTCCTGCTCCTCAAAGTGGAGTGAAGCCCGCAAACCTACGTCTATTTTAGACCCTAATCTTGACGGTTGGCAAAAAACAGCGGCTAGTATGAAGGAGCGATCGCACCTGATTGTGCCTTCGAGTGCAAGTCATCGCTGTCGATTAGCCCTTGATTGAATGCTTATGAGAGCAGAACTAGTCAACTGGATTCTCTTCGCGGGTCAGGTTCTACACCGGAATAGCCATTGGATGGCCTGGAACTTGTTTCTAGCCCTGATCCCCTTGGCATTGAGTGTTTGGCTGTTTCGCACTGGGCGGAAACCCTTAATACTTTGGTGGGTCGGGTTGTTGGTGTTTGTAGCATTCCTACCCAACGCGCCCTACGTCCTGACTGATATCATTCACCTGATCTATGATATCCGGGAAGGATTTTCTGAGTGGATTGTCACCCTCGTCTTGGTGCCCCAGTATATCTTGTTCATTCTGGCGGGCTTTGGCGCTTATGTTTTGTCGTTGATTAACCTGGGCTACTATCTCAACCAGCGGCAACGACATCGCTATGTACTATGGGTGGAATTAGCTCTACATGGACTGAGTGCGATCGGCATCTATTTAGGCCGATTTCTGCGTTTTAATAGCTGGGATTTAGTGACTCGCCTAGACTCGATCGCAGGTACCGTTGTGGACGATTTAGCGGCTAAGCGGCCTGCCCTCGTCATATTCGTCACGTTTGTGATTATCACTGGCTTGTACTGGCTGCTGAAAGAAGTAATCTTGGGTTTGATCCTGCGGAGGCGCTACAGCAAAGGACGGCCAGTTTCAGAAGTTGATCAAGGTTTTAATTGAGTTCATCGCTCCACTTCAGGATCTAGATAGGCATACTCCTGCACCGCCTTGACTAAATTCTCAGGAGTGCCGATGTCGAGGTAAACGCCTGTCTCAAAAACTTCTGCTTCCACGCGCAACCCTGCTGTAATCCCTGCTTGAATCACATCTCCGATCGCGAGTTCTCCTGAGGGTTTTTCTGGCACTGGATGTTGGGTTTTGGCAGCTTCGATGGCGATTAAATGCTCATGGAGAAACTGGGTAAAGGTTGGAGTCCAAACCGCGATCGCCCACATGTATTGCAAATCAGTTTGGCTGGGTTTCTCAATAATCAGATGCACTCGTCCAGATGAATCAAAATCTACCATGCCTGCTTTTTGCGGTTGGTCGGTGGGAAACAAACCCAACACTACATCTGCTTGCGTTTGGGCTTGGCGCTGTAAGAGATGAGTAAAGGCATCCTCAGGCCAAAACAGGATATCTGGAAACCCTAGTGCTACGATCGCGTTTTGTACAAAAGGATAGGCTTGATTGAGGGTGTAAGGTACACCGTAGGGCAATCCCATGATTAAGTAGCCCAAGTGCATCTGCAACGCTGAGCCATCCCCAAAATAGGCAGGAATATCCCACTTTCCAGACCGCAAAATAAAGTAGGTTTGGGTGATGCCTGCTTGCTGCAATCGTTCTAGGAGATATTGACTCACCACTTTGGGCCGTACACTTTGCCCCGATGCCGCCATTTGAAACCCAATCGGATATAGCTCTTTGCTTAAGGGCAGGGGTGAGATCCGAGTTGCCTGTCCACCCGCAGGCAGTAACCCAATCACGGGAAGGGAAGCGGTGTGCAGTGAAGAGATCGAGGATGGGGCAGGAGAATCGGAGGGTGGCATGGCTTTTAGATGCGGAATTGTGGCAGCAGTGTTTGAAGTTAAAGTTGGTGTCCCAACCGCGATCGCTCAAGAGATTGCTTTACTCAAATTAGCCTGCAACACTCAAATAATGAAAAATTTGCTCAATTCTGGTATGCGTCAAGGTTTACTCTGGTTCGGGATGCTCAGTGCCTTACTGCTACCAGTTTCTGCCGCCACCGCCACCACCAAAACCGCTGAAGCAGGCAAGATCAAGGCAGAACTTTCTTACCAAAAAGCCAACACTGAATATACCCAATTCAACAATCTCCGCTTAAAGATTACCCGCGCTGGTAAAACCTTGCTCGACCAACCTTTGCCCGACAGTGAAGGGAATTGGCCCTTAGTGGCACTGGACACCGAGTGGGCTCAGGAAAACGCTGGTTCAACCTTTCAGGTGCGTAACTTAGATGCCAACCCAGAACCAGAAGTCTTAATTGATTTATTCACGGGAGGAGCGCATTGTTGCACCTACTCGCTGATCTACCGCTACAACCCCAAAACTCAACAGTACAACTCCGATCGCTATGAGTGGGGCAACGGTGGTTACAAGCTGCAAGACTTGGACAAAAATGGCATCCCGGAATTTAAAGCACGTAATGACGCTTTTGCCTATGCTTTTGGCAGCTACGCAGGTTCAGGTTATCCGATCCAGATTTGGCAATATCGTCAAGGCAAAATGATAGATGTTACTCGCCAGTATCCCAAGCTGATCTATAACGATGCTTACTTCTGGTGGCAAGCTTTTCTAGAGCACCAAAACGATGGGGTGGAATACGGCAAAGGCCCCCTTGCAGCCTACTTAGCTAATAAGTACTTGCTGGGCCAAGGGCAGGATGGTTGGCAAAAAGTACAACAGGCTTACAAAGGCAGCGATCGCCAGCAGTTCTTCAATGAGCTACGCCGCTTTCTACGAGAAACTGGCTATATTTCGGGCAACTCCCGATGATCGCAAATATGAAGTTAAATTGTATTTAATTACACTAAATTAGAGATTTTGACGCCAGATTTTCTCTCAAATTAGTCATAGGGAGACTCATACCTCATGATAGAAACCCTCTACCGATCTGAGGACTAATGTGATGGCATAACGTCTTTCTTAAAGAGAGTGTAGATATGACATCCGATCCTCGTGATAACAGAGCAGAAAGCGATCGCCCCGATCCTGAAGAGAACCCTGGAACCCAAACCCATGAACCCACCACTAGTGAGGGTAACACACCTCTAGATGAGCGCTATCGCATGACTAGCCAGCGAGCTAATTCTGACCCTCGCCCTGGTGCTGAACCTGAAGATCCAGGTGCTCCAGTTGAAGTCATTGGTGGCCCGAATCAGGGAACGGACGTTCGCTAAAATAGTTTTTCTCCGTTGAGAAATATGGAATGAGCCCAACAAATATCTCCCTAGCTTGCACCATTTGTCGAGTAGGGAGACTTTTTGTATTGGACTTTAAAATCACTCTAACTTGGAGCCTGGTAGACCACCATTACCCTAGAGTCTGAGATTTCTGGAGTTGTTTAGGGTGTGGTACCCAGTTGTCGTCGGGCAGCATCGAGAAGCAGTTTGTGTTCGGCCCGAGCGATCGCTAAATAAGTGCGTTCGACTGCCTCGGCATCGACAGAAATAGAAGTGATGCCCCAACGCACCAAGCGATCGATCAATTCAGGATATTGGGCAGGAGCTTGACCACAGATGGAGCAAGGAATGCCTGCTTGTTGGGCCAGTCGAATTAACTGCGCGATCGCCTGGAGCACCGCCGGATGCATGGTGTTAAAAACCGCAGCCATTTCTGGTTGGTCGCGATCGACTCCTAGTAAGAGTTGTGTCAGGTCATTGGTGCCAATCGAAATGCCTTGAACGCCCGCTTTCACATAATCGGGTAGCAAAAACAGCACCGAAGGCACTTCTGCCATAATCCACAACTGAAACTCGGCTACCTGAGTCAAGCCAGCCTGTTCTACTCGTTCCTGACAGAAATAAAACTCCTCGACGGTGCGGACAAAGGGCAGTATGAGATGCACATTACTATATCCAGCCTG
>DATNPE010000582.1:0-7889 GCA_036703355.1 Allocoleopsis sp.
CTTCTTGTACACGCCGAATGCGAATGCGAATGGTTCAGACAGCTTCAGCTACGTCATCAGTGATGCTTCAGGCGCGACAGCAAGTGCCACAGTGAGTGTGACCATTAGCCCTGTCAATGACGCACCGATCGCCAACAGTGATGTTGTCACTACTAACGAAGATACTGCTATCAACATTCCAGTTCTTGCCAATGACACGGATGTCGAAGGCAATGCTCTGGTGATTACAGGGGTGTCTGTCAATCCTACGAATGGCACTGTTATCAACAATAACGGCAGCTTCCGCTATACCCCCAACACCAACTTCAATGGCTCTGACAGCTTCACCTACACCATCAGTGATGGTAATGGTGGCACAGCTTCAGCAACCGTGAGTATTACAGTCGCAGCCGTCAATGATCTACCAAAGGCGCTATCAGACTTGCTAGTTGTTCCCGCTACTACATCCGCTTCTATTAGCGCTGCCACCTTGCTGGCAAATGATACAGATGTGGATAGCTCATTAACGATCGCCAGTGTGACCCAACCCTTGAATGGCAGCTTAGTTAGTAGTCCCAGTGGTTCATACACTTATACCCCAGCTGCTAGCTTTAATGGCAATGACAGCTTTAGCTACACCGTAAGTGATGGTGCAGGAGGTTTGGCTTCGGCAACAGTGAATTTAATCGTGGCCCAAAATCTCGATGCTGGGTTCTCTGTGGATGCTGATCCCAACATCACAAACTCCACGACGATTCCTCACGCCTCTGTGATTGCCACTGGAGATAATAACTTCGACTACTACTCATTCACGGTGACAGCAGGATCTCAGGGCATCTTTGATATTGACCTGACAAACCCGAACAGCACTAATACTCTGGATACCGAGATATTCCTCTTTGATAACAGAGGTACCCTCTTATCCACGAATGACAATCCTACCAGTGCTGACCCTGGCAGTTCCTCTCTGAATGACGCTTACCTAACCTATAACTTCGCTACTGCGGGGCGTTATGTGATTGGGGTCGCTAAGTTTGACTCAACCAATACGATCGGGGTTGGAATTACTGGCGTGCCGCTCACGCCGAATGATACTTACACCCTCAATGTCTCGATTGAAAACCATCCTATTGGTTAGTTTGAGGTAGTTGAAGGGTTAACTGCTACCAACTCATGCTTTCTAGCGAGTTGAGTTGGTAGCCAGGAACTTTAGTTGACTAGAGGTGTGGTCATCCGCACCTCTTTTGTTTTAAAGGCACTATGGAGGTGCCTACTGCTAGGGTTCTGAATTCAGCAATTTGTACCAGACAATCACTAGCAAGGGTTGGTAAGATAAATGTAAAGCGGAATCATTTCGAATTTAGCCCTAACTGCGAGTGATACATTCATGACTTCTGAGGTTCTTGTCGAAAAGAAAAAGTTAAACAATCCTCCTTTGGAGATCCACCATCTGGGCGATCGCGTCTTACGTCAGCCAGCCAAGCGAATCAATAAGGTGGATGCAGAGATTCGGGAATTAGTTCGTCAAATGCTGCAAACCATGTACAGCGCTGATGGCATTGGTTTGGCAGCGCCTCAAGTAGCGGTGCAGAAACAGTTGATTGTGATCGATTGCGAACCCGATGATCCAACCAATCAACCCCTGATTTTGATCAATCCGACTGTGAAACACCTAGGCCGCGACATTTGTGTGGCCCAAGAAGGCTGCCTCAGTATTCCCGGAGTCTATCTAGATGTGAAACGGCCCGCAGCGATCGAGGTGTCTTATAAAGATGAGTACGGACGGCCTCAAAAGCTCAATGCCACTGGTCTCTTGGCCCGCGCCATTCAGCATGAAATGGATCACTTGAATGGTGTGTTGTTTGTTGACCGAGTTGAGAATGGTATTGCTCTGAATCAAGAACTGGCTAAGCACGGTTTCTCTGCTCAAGCAGTAAAGCCAGTGGTTTAAGGTGATTGGTTGAATTCGGACATGATTCTGGAGGGACGGTGCTGGGATCGTTGGTCGTTGCTGAAAAACTATTCCTAGCCTGTCCCTACATTTCTTTAGCTATTTAGACCGAATTGCCTTTATTCTTAACTATTGACGCTTAGTTAGAAGGTTAAACAGCATTGACCCCTAAAAGTGGTGTATTCTTGGGCGGTTCTTGTGTCGCTGCGATCGCAGCAGTAGGCTCCGTTTTTGAGCTGGCTTCTGGAAACCCAGATTTGGGTGGGTTAGTCACGGGAGGGATTCTGGCTGTCAGCATCCCCTTAACTGCTATTTTTTTCCTGGCTGCGGTTCGAGATGCCAGAGCAAACCAGTAAAAGTGTGGCAAGATATGCCTAGCTTCTAAAATCCAGCCTTTGTGACGATGACGGGTCAAGATCCTTACGTCGCTTTTCTCTGGCAAGTTCCTGCCCCAGGTTCAACAGAACGAAATTCTCCTTGCTACCCGTTGTCTCGTACCCAATCAGTGACGGTTGGGCGCGATCTTCACTGTCAAATTATTTTAGACTCCCATTTATTCGGGATGGTGTCCCGGCGACATGCCCAAATCCGTCCTGTCTTGAACTTCAAAACCCAGGTGCGGGAGCCAATTTGGGAAATTTGTGACCTCAATAGTGCCAACGGTACCTATCTCAACGGTTATCGACTCTCTGGTTGTCAGATTTTACAAGTTGGCGATCGCATTACGCTGGGAGCCAATGGTCCAGAATTTATTTTTGAATGCCATTTAGCTGAGCCGCCTCGATCGTCCTCATTAGCAGCTCAACCCAATCAGCAGAAAGCGTCGTCCTTAGGTGTTAGCGCTTCACCTGCTAAAGGAGTTCGGCTTAGAAGCACCGATTCGGTAACCTTAACGCAACTTTTTCCTATCCTTTCGACAGGCAAAGAACTGGCTCACAAAGCTTACTTGGTTCCAGGCATCATTACGGTTGGCTTTGTGGTCCTCATGTTTGCGGCTGTCGGACAGCCCATTGCCTTTAATCTTTTGCTTGCGACTTACTTAGTCGGAGCGGCCTTCTACTTGGTCTATCAACTCTGTGGTAAACGAAAACCCTGGTGGGTATTAGCGGCTGCTTTAGGAGTTATGGTGCTGATTTTACGCAGCCCCATCTTGCCCGCTTTCATCGTTGTGTTTCGGCAGATTCTTCCCGGTCGTCTCCCTGCTCCAGGTGAGTCTGTGAGTTTTTTGAGTCTAATCACAGGTATGTTTTTTGGCGCTGGCCTCATGGAAGAACTGCTAAAAGCAATTCCTGTGCTGTTGGCTTATTGGTGTGGGCGGTGGGTGCGATCGCCTTGGCAAGAAAAAATTGGTGTTTGGGAACCGCTAGATGGCATTTTGTTGGGCACGGCAGCGGCAGCTGGATTCACGCTGGTCGAGACTTTAGGCCAATACGTGCCAGAAATTGAGCAGCAATCGGGTTCTTTGGAAGGGCTCCAGCTCTTAATTCCCCGAGTACTTGGTTCCGTAGCAGGCCATATCGCCTATAGTGGCTACTTAGGTTATTTCATTGGCTTGAGTGTACTCAAACCGAGAAAGCGGTGGTCCATCCTAAGCATTGGTTACCTCAGTGCCGCAATTCTCCATGCTTTGTGGAATGCGGCTGGAACCATTAACGCTTTGTTTTTGATGGTCGTCGGCGGCGTGTCTTATACTTTTTTGGCAGCAGCAATCCTCAAGGCTCGACAGCTATCCCCAACTCGTGCCCAAAACTTTGCAACTCGGCTCTCTAGCCCTGCTGATTAAGAGATTAAGAGGCGACTCAAGTCTACTAGGTTCGCCCAGTTGGGCGATGATGCAATCACGAGAGGATGATTGAATAGAATCATTGAAAGCAATTTTTTATACCCAAAGCCCAACGGAGTCTATCGATGCCTAGCTCATCATGCTTCACTCTCATGCTCTTGAGTGTTGTCAGATTGATGCAGCTGCGCCAAGGCACATCGAGCGATCGACAAGCTTAAACGGGCTTGTTCTAGTTCTGACAGCTCTTCCCAACTGACGGGTCGGACTGTTTTTAACGTAGATTCCACAACTTCTTTGGTCTCTGTTTCTACCCCTCTCATTGCGTAAGCGAGAGGACGCGCCAATACTTGTAGGTCATCAACATTCCAATTGGGTAGACTTTGCTGCACGCACTGAACCAGTTGGTCAGCCAGAGACAAATGACTAGCGACCACCTTTTGAGCCTGTTGGACGATCGCGTTTAAGACATTTTGGGGTGCCCAAGCCGCAAACCGCTGAGCCAAGGACTGAGACAAGTCGGCTTGAGCCCAAATGCCATCAAGACGAGCGAAGAAATCTTGCGATCGCACCGTTACTTCTTCAGTAGGCCAGTGGTCTAAAGAAAATTCTTGCTCCAATTGATCCAGATAAGTTGCTGCCTCTGGGTCGGCAATGTTCCAAGGATAAGGAGTGCCATTGCTGAGAACAGCGTCTAGCAAATCGTCTAGTTCAACTTGGAAGTGGGAGTGCTCAAAATAGTCTGATTGCATAGTTCCGTTTCTCATCGTGCTACTCCTGATTGCATTTGACGTGGGTAGCTACACGCCGATTTTTGAAAGTTCCGCAAGCAAACTCAAATTAGGCCAATTGGCTTAGAGGTGGCTTTCCTCAGAAGCAGGACGCTCGATTAAAAACTCTAACGCTTGCCCCTTAGGATTGCCAAATTTTAACTGAACTCCAGAATGTAAAGAGACTTCCTGTTGGTGGATTCTTCGCCAACCATTTGCGCCTAAAATGAAGGTTCCATAGCGAGAAACGTCTTGCAGGATGTAGGCTGGCTGTTCATCTGGCTGATCGGTAGTGTCGCGGTAGAAAATTTTAGCGTGGTAACGAGAAACCCCAGGTTCTGGTAGAACCAAATCGTTATCCCCTTGACTCCCCACACGAATCACGCCATCTCGAATGGGCCATGCCTTGGGAGGCGAACTTGCTAAGCGCAAAGAAGCCATTGGGATTCGAGGTCTAATATCGCTGGGGAACCCCTCCGGCGGCATGACTGTGTTGTTTTCTTTGGGCGCTTCCTTGGCGTCTTTGAACTTTCTGCCGTTCTCCACATCGACCAGCTGACCATCAAACTGAGGATGCATGTACAGCACTGGTAGGGTCCAGGCAGGCTGATTAAATTTGTACAGCATTAAAAGATGCTGTCTTGCCAAAGCCACTGCGCGATCGATCGGCTCACATTTGCGTAGCGCTTGGGCGAAGGAGCGAATAAAACTCAATGCTTCTTGGTCGGTAATGGAGTCGCGCATACCCAGCACCGCAGGAACGCCATGATGAATCAACACTTCTGCCAAACTGCTGCGAGGAATGGCTTGATCGTTAGCGTGATCTGGTTGGGCACCCCAGCAAGCATTGAATACAGCTAGAGTGACGCGGTTACGAGTTAAAACTTGAGCCAGTTCTGTGCCATTGAGAGCGTTACCCGGACCTAAGAGCAGCAGCCCGCCATCGGGGGCAGGGACGCCATGCCCAGCATAGAAGAAGATATTGTACTTGCCTGTTTCTAGGTGTTCGATTAACTCGGCTGGGGTTGGTTGAATCAGCGTGTCTACCTGAGAGGACACCGTGGGCTGGTTGCCTGAACCTGACATCTCATGGTTGGCCAAAATTTCTTCGAGCGCAGCGGCTTCTTGTTCCAGGTTGAGAGTGGATGCTGAGGAAGCACCGGTGGCATTACCAGTGGGGGCGGCAGTATAGGAGGAGGTGTCGGTGGCTTGCCCCAGCACTAGAAGTACCTTGAGGGATGATTCCATCCGTAAAGGCGGTAATGCTTCTACTTCGCTGGTAGTACGGCTAAATAGAATCTGGTCACTCGCGATCGAAATTACAGATCGGCCCATATCGGCCTGCATAATTTCCCAGGGCAAAGCAATTAATTCTGGGTCACGCACCTCTAAGCGCAGCCGCAAAGGGGTTCCTCGGCCAAATGCCATTCCCTGGCTACGGTTAATACTCGCTTCAATGGGGCCATCAAAGAGCCATTGCCACAGGTTCACCCCTAGGTTCTGCATCAGCCGTGCTCCATAGGGCAAGGCATTCCCCTCTCCTGAAACAGGCGGTGGTGCTGGCAACGGTTGCACCGAGGAAACGTGAGGCACTTGGGGCAGACCGCGTAGTGAAAACATCTCTCGCCAAGATTGCCAAGCTTGCGTCAGCGTTTCAGGCCAAACGCAATCATGTAGGACATACCCACTGGGGTAGGGGGCGTTGATGACCCAGATTACATATCGATTGGTTCCTGAGGCTGCCAAACGCTGAATGGACAGGCTAAGGCAAGGAGTTTCTGACACAGGCATTCAAAAACTGTAATTTGTAAGAATCTGAGCGATCGCTAGGTTTCCTATCAGTCTATCTGGTCTTGGGGAAGTTGCGCTGACCTGCCAGGGCTATTTGCTTTGGCGATTTACTCTGAAGCTGGCAGGCTAGGCGATGGGGTAGAGGAGGGGCTAGCGGGAGACGGTGGAGCCTCTGGGGTCAGGGTGCTGCAAGTTCCTACCTGGTTGGGGGATATCGTCGGGTTTTGTACCAGCCAGGGCGTTAAAACCGCTTCTTCAATCCAGCCACTTTCTCCAGGTTGCAAGAGGAGCTGATCGCGGGCAGGAGGGGAAGTGGCAGGAGTCACCCTAGGGCTAGGACTAATGCTAGAAGGAGCCGTTGGGTCTTGAGGGCTAGAGCTTACTGGGAGCGCGCAAAGTTTGAGTTTCACCCAATTGCCTTGGGCAGGAATGCCTTGTTTGCTCAAAACTTGGAGTGTGCTGCCTCCCGGTACCCCTTGAGCCGTGGTGATGTTAGCAGGGCGATCGCTCGGTGCCGTGGCATAGCTACCCGGTTGGGGCTGTAACCGAACTTCGGTACTAGCATCGTCATTGGGTGGTGTGGTAAGGGTCTCCTGACGAATTTGAATCAAAGTACCTGGGGCGAGAATCGTCGCTGTGGGGTTCGGTGAGGTAGGGGTAGCCACAGGAGTTGGATTAACCGCAGTGGTATCTGGCGGGGTTGATAAACCCAACAGCGGGTCAAGGCGACGGCTAACTCCAGGAAACAGCAGATAAGCGAGAACACTACCCAAGCCAATCAGCAGCAAAATTCCTAACAGGAGAGCGGCGACATTGGGCGATCGCCGGGGCGGCAAAATTTGAGTTTTCAGCGTCGAAGGAGCAGCACTGATCGACTGGGTAGGCGATTCAGCCGTCATGCCTGGGGGTGGCTCTGTTGGCGGTGACTCTAGCTCCTGGGGCTCTGTTAACAACGATTCTGGCAACTCTGCGATCGCTTCGGCATGGGTGACATGGTAGTAAAGCAACCCCACCGTGACGTTATCGTGACCGTTACGGATGTTGCCAATCTCAACCAAGCGTTGGCAAGCGTTGGCTAGATCAACTTTGCCGTCTAGAATGGGCAGGATTTCGGTTTCCCAGCATTCTTCAACGCGATCGTTTTCACTCAAGCCATCAGAACAGAGTAAGAAGACTCCCTCTTCGTCCAAGATCAATCGTTGCACTGTGGGGTGGAGTGTGGCTGAGCTACTCATGCCTAGGGCTTGTACGAGTGAACCTGCGACGGGTTGGTGAACCGCATCGCGATAGAGTGCATACCCTAAACGCACTTCCCGCGAAGCCACATCATCATCAACGGTGATTTGATAGCAGCCACTACGAGTAATCCAGTAGACGCGGCTGTCGCCAATATGCGTGATGTAAATCTCATGACTACGAGCCAACGCCATCACTAGCGTAGTGCCCATGCGCTGGCGATCGTGCCGTCGTTCTTGATCGTTGCGCTGGCAAATCAAGTCATTCGCTAAGCAAACGGCCTGCTCTAGTTCTGCCATTAAATAATCTGGAGGCTGTAGAGCAATATCTTCCTCTATGGCCTGAATCCGCTCTTGAACGGCAGTGATAGCCAAATTGGAAG
>DATNPE010000583.1:0-9189 GCA_036703355.1 Allocoleopsis sp.
GCTACTTGCAGCACTTGCTGTTGCTGGAGGGACAAAAGGCGATCGCCAAATTCTCGAATTTGTTGGTGTAGCGGTTGTGGCCCTAGCTCTAAGCAAGCTGTACCGATGAGCGGCAAGTTAGGGTTGCAAATTGTGACTGGAGTAGGAGCGACCGTTGGCGTGAGCAAACGTTGGCTTGCATGAGGACTGCCTGTGTAGCTTAAGCGAGGTGCCGCATCTCGGCCCGCATCCCATAACTGATAGCGCTGCTGAAGCTCTTGGCTCACGAGCTGAGCCAACTGTGCCACCGCGATCGCAGGTCTAGGGTCGCGGCTACCGTGAAACACTAATAAATAGGCAGCAGGTAAGTTCAAGAGGGCGCTAAATCAATGAAGTTACTATTGTAAATTGTATCTTTACAATTCCAAAAATTGTGTATCAATCTAAGCGATTTGACAGCAAATTTGCACCCTGTAATTTGCTACTCAACTTGAGTGTGATACCCAAAAAAAGGTGCCTAGTGGCACCTCAGTAAAGTCGTCTGGAAAGTTCAATGGAATTAGCGTTCTTTTGGCGTTCTCAGGACTCACTAATTACTAGAATTGGCGGCTTGGACAAAAGCGAGGGTCAAGCTGTCGTGAGTGAGGAAGTGAGCCAAGTGGAAAGCTCGGTCTTCAGTTTTTAGCAAAATTTGCTCGTAGAGGTAGCGAGTGGCGCGATCGCCCAAACTCTCGGCTTGTCCTGCTTGACGGCGTAGCAGCTTGATCAAAGCTTGCTCAGCTTGCAGGTCGTTTTCTACCATCTGACGGCAAGAAAAGACCCCATCAGGCTCTGGAGTAAAGCAGCACAATTGGGCTAATTTCGTAAAGCTTGCTACGGGAACGCCACCTAGACCATCCAAGCGTTCACCCACGTCATGGGCATGACCTTGAACCGCTTCGTAAGCTTCCGAAAAGAATTCGTGTAGGGAATAGAATTCTGCACCTTCAATTACAAAATGGTGCTTTTGATATTGCAAATACAGCGCTTGGAAACTTGCGAGTGCAATGTTCAGTCCTTCGCACACAGGAACAGTGACACTACGCTCCAGCAAAATTGGATTATCGTAAACTTGGTCAACAGAACGTAATAAGTTTTGAGTTTCAGACATCGTTTCCTCTCCTGCGTCACTGTCGTCAAGACTGTGAATAAGCTCAATCTACCATGCTGATTTATAGAGTCAACCTGCTAAATTTTTTCTGTTAGGAATGATTGTCAATACACTTCCTAGTTTTATTTAGAGGTCAATGCTTGATCCTACGATCGCCCTTGCTCTTAAAGGCTTTCAGGCGCAATTAGCTGAGATTAATTCACAGAAATAAGATTTTGAATTTTCAGATTTCTTCCAGTTTCGATGCAATCATCAAGTCTGATTTGCTCCACTTTTCTTAACAGGGGAAAGGCTACACTCTGTCAATTTTGTCGCGATCGCTTCGGCATGTCGCCACCAATAAGAACCACCTACCCAAACCCGTGAAGGCAAATGACCTATCGGAGCCGAGCGATTGAACTTGAGGTTGCTGTAGTGAGAAGTGGAGTTGTGCATCGGCCAGCCAATCCGCTGACAGAAGCTACCATAATCTGACCCCACGTTTTGATAAATTTGAGTTTGCACCGTCCAGCCGAAGCGTTTCTGGCTGTGCTTCATCCAAAGGCCATCAATAATTTGTAGGTCTTCGCAGGCTAGCTTACTGATATCTCCTGGTAGCAGATAGCGCCCCACAGGTTTACCCAACGCTTGACAGAGAACGCCCCAAGTTTCTTGATCGGCTTCTCGCCACTGCCCTGCGGCCAGCAGATCTCGCAGTTTGGTGTAGTCTACTCCTGCCGCAGAACTGCCTGGACGTGCTAAAGGCGCAACAGCGGGCGATCGCACTTGAGCAGCAGGGAACTGGGCCGACTGGAGTGAAGCGTGAGCCGAAGTCGCAATGAGTTGATTCGTATTAATCGCTTGCAAGACTTCTGCTGCCGATTGGTAGCGCTGGCTGATCGCGTCTTGCAGAAGTTTGTCGAGAATTTGCCCCAAGCGATCGCTGACTCTGTGACTCCTAGATAAATAATTCCGCCAAGCCCAACGGTTGTTGGCAATATCGAACATATCCAAGGCGGGGACTTGAGTGAGCAAATGAATGCAGGTGACACCTAGGCTGTAGAGGTCGCTGGCAGGTACCACTTTGCCGCGCGTTTGCTCTGGTGGCATGTACTCTGGGCTGCCGATAATAGTGCCAGTAGTCGCTAAATTATTTCCTGTTAAAGACTTCGCGACACCAAAATCAATCAACACGAGCTTACGATCGCCCAACGACTCTACTAGCGATCGCGCGGCTAGATCTGCTCCTGTCTCCGGTAACGGTAGGCCACCGATTGCGGGTGGGTTGGGACGATAGCGGATGATATTGGCGGGCTTGATATCGCGATGAATCACCTGATGCTGATGGATAAATGCCAGCACTGGCAATAACTCTTGGAGCAGTTCCCAAATTTTGCTCTCACTAAATCTGCCTTGCTCCTGCAATTCCTGGGCGAGGGTTTGGCCACTGATCCAAGCTTGCACCAAATACAGCCGTTGGTCTTGCTCAAAGTGAGCGAGCAGCCTAGGAATTTGAGGATAGGTGCCTAGTTCTTGCAGGCGTACAGCTTCTTGGTGAAACAGTTCCACTGCTTTCGTGAAGTGGCTGCCTGTGTGCTTGGGCACATGTAGCTGTTTAATGACACAGAATGGTTGGAAAGGTAAATCCTCGTCTACTGCCAAGAAGGTTCTGCCAAATCCTCCCTGTCCTAGTGGCTGAAGTGGGCGATAGCGTTCTCTGAGTAATAGACGCCCCCCGCAATGGTGGCAAAACTGAGCAGTCGTAGGATTGTGGGGGCGATGGCAATCCGGATTCAGGCAGTAGCTCATGGGCGATCGCGGATTTAGGTGCTCTTCTATACCTAAAGGATTTTTGAGCTGCCGAAGGGATTTCTCACAATTCTTGAATATTACGTCGTGCTATCGCCTTTGAGCCTTGTAGGTGTAGAAAGTGTTGAAGGCTCCGATGGTTTCAAAGTGGTAAGCAGGTAACAAGGAGCCACCAATGGAGAGATAAGGCGGCAAGAGGGAGTTGACTGAGAGGTCAGTTTTGTAAGTGCTGAAGAAAATGTAATCTTGGCGCTGGGTGTTTTCCGCCACCAGTTGTACCATCTCCCCTTGACTGTTTTCGGCGAGAGAGAGACAGCGCTTTTGTAAGCCAAAGGTCGTGGGGGCTTGGGAGCAGATGTTGTCTTTTAAGTAGGTGCCTAGCTGTGCAGCTGCGTATTGGTTGTAAGTTGTTTCTTTGGGATTGGTGAGCGCTGAAATAATTCCCGCGCCTAGCAGAGCGGTTAACCCTGTCAATAATGCGGTTGTCTTGACCCCTCTCATATAAATCCTGCTGCGAATGGCTCTGCTGTGATCTGCGCTGAGTTAATCGCTGGATTAACCCTTTACAGAGTAACTGATGGCGAATTCAGTTTTTTTGCTCCCAGATCTAGAGATTTTTTTAAAAAGGGTGCTATACTTGGAAACGCGATGGCGAGCGTAGCCAAGTGGTTAAGGCAGTGGATTGTGGTTCCACCACTCGCGGGTTCGAGTCCCGTCGTTCGCCCTTTAACATAGTTTGCTGAACTGGAGCGGCACCTCAAAGCTGGTGTTGCTCTTATTTTTTGCTTGGGCAGGCGATCGCATTGATGAGCTAGAGCGCGATCGTCTACAGTCCATCCCCAAATCCTTAGACACGGGTATCAGATCTTTTATAGATCTGTATCCCCTCGATTTCCTTGATCAAGCCGTAGTCGTTTTGTAAAGTACGGCCCAACAAACCTTGAGCAGCAACATTGCCCCTGAGATATCCGATCTTCGGAACAGTCACAACAAACTCAGGCTTTTTCTCAAACACTTCTGCGAGAGCCATGTTTGCTGTTGTTTCCGAACCCATAGAAAATCTAAGTAGGTGCTCTCTTGCAATGTTAGATGGATGAGTCGAGGACCGAGTCAGAGGCTTAGCATCAATCAACCAATAGGTGATGTGATAAGTCATCAGATAAATGGGTCTTTTTTCAACACCCAGCTCTTTAAAGTAATTTGCAATTTCATAAGCGGGACCAGATCGAAGATCTAAGCCTGCTTGCGCCTGAGATATAACCGACCTATATCCCTGAAAAGTACCTGAAATAATATATATACTTAGCAAGAAAGCAACAGGCATGGTCTGCCATAGAAATTTCTTTCTAAGAATTGGCTCATACACCAATGCTGCAAATAAGGATAGAAATGGGATGATTTGAATCCAGTAATGAGAAAACGCTTCTCCTCCTTTCAAAATTGAAATACTGGTACTGATAAAGGCAATTGTAATGAGAATGTTACCGCGTCTCTCCCAGCTGCCTAGCTTTTTCCATCGAATGACAGTCAGTAATATTCCTAATAGCCCACCTAAGAAAATCAGGATAGTTATAACGGACTGGCTAGAAGGTAAATGAGAAAATATAATTGATCGATCGAGAAATAGATTAAAAACTTTTCTTAAGTGAATCTTAAGAGCTCCGAAAGAAGAGTATTTGGAGCCACTATAGCTTAATGGTGCAAGTACAACAGACTGCCAAAAAAGGTGTGTTTGATTTGTGATCACATACGGTAAAAATGTCAAAGCGATAACTGCTAAGCCACCTAACGCGTAAGCAGATCCTCTTAAGATTATTGTTCGAGTAATTGATATGAAATTTCGCTCTTGAATTGGAGGAATAAATAATAATGCAATACCAATTGCTAACGCTGTATAAGCAAGATTCAAGCGTATCATAGAGGCTGTTAGCATTAGAAAGCCAATGAGTGATAGCTGCTTGATTCCAATTCTTTGCCTAACTAAAACTAATATAGCTGCCATCATAGGAACTAATGCAACATGCTCCGACAGTACTGCGGAAAACTCAACTCCTATGAGGCTAGCTCCAAAGACTACTAAGGTCCCACTTATTAATCCAACTTTTGATGATCTAATGTCACTACCAATCAAGTAAGTGAACCAAGCTATCAAAGCTACGCAAATAGTTCCCGCAACCCGAACTGAGATAATACTTTTACCAAGTGTCAATATAAATAAAGCAAAAGCACCCCAGAGAAGTGGAGGTTTTAGATCCCATAGTTCAGTATAAGGAAGATGTCCATCTAATAAAGATTGACCCAGCAGGATAAAGGTACTCTCATCCCAATTAATAACGTCCTTGAAAAAGGATGGAAAACGAACTAGAAAACTAAGGACTATGAGGTAAAATAGTGCAAAAAAACCAGTTGAGCAAAAATATCTTGCGAATTTTTCCTTCATGTTAGTTAAGATAAAAATCTTCAAGGCATACATAATATCGATTCAGATACCGTTAGCTTCCAGCATATTCTACAGATTTTTGTAGAGGTGAACTGTTTGATGTAGAAGCGATCGCTGATTTGTGGGGGAGAAGTATCAGAATACAGATAAAAGTTACATAGTCTAATTTAATAGAGAAGTAGAGAAACCTTAAACCATTTCCCTACTTCTAGCTGTGCTTTTGTCGTGCTTTTGCCGTGATACAAAAGTGGTTAACTTCTGGAACTCAAGGTATCAAGCCAGGTGTTTATCAAGAGCACTTGTAAACTCTGCGTAGGGTTTAGCGCCTACTAGCGTTTCTGCTAATTCACCTTGCTTGAAGATCATGATGGCAGGAATGCTGCGGATGCCAAACCGCTTAGCCACGTCCTTATTGGAGTCAAGATCTAGTTTGCAGACCTTCGCGCGATCGCGATACTCTTCTGCCAGTTGATCGATTAAGGGAGCAATGAGTTTACAAGGACCGCACCAAGTAGCTGTACAGTCTACTACCAATAGCGGCTCGCTCTCTAAAAGCGTATTGAACTCGGTTTCGCCTTGAATATACGCAGCAGTCATAAGGTTCTTGCAAAGAATATAATTGTCCCACAGTTGCGCTACGACCAGCGAACCTATCCATGTTGGAATTTCTTGGTTCACGTTGGTTCAGTTTGGTATCGCTTATGTTCATCTAACAAAAAATAGCTGGCAATCGTAGTTTCAAAAAACTATCTATCTTTGGAGCGAATTAAACTGCTGTATTGAGGTTTACCTACATTAAATGAATGAATTGCTGCCAGCTTTGAGATAGAACTTGCCAAAGGGATGGACGACGAATCACAATCCAGCGGACTAACCATGAGTTGTTGCACCAAGCTGCGATCGCTCGATCTCTACATGCTCTAGTTGGGCTGACGTTGTGCTAACTCCGCTACTGCCACAACAAACTCATTAAACTCTAGGGGTTTGGAGAGGTATTTCTGAAACCCAGCGGATAACGCTTTATGGTTGACCTCTTGATCTAGCAGTTTGGTGCTGTAGTTGGTGATGGCGATCGCTGGGATCGCTGACGTGCCCTTTTGCTGCTCTAAGGCTCGCATTTTTGCTAGCAGGGACCACCCATCTGTATCAGGCAAGCGAATATCGCTGATGAGCACATTAGGAATAAAGCACTCCATCGTTTTGAGGGCTTCATGGCCCGAATTAGCCGTGATCACTTTTGCCCCAGCTTGTTCGAGGACAAAGGTTAATAGTTCAGCAATGTCTGTCTCATCTTCTATGAGCAGTAACCATAAATCTTTCAAAGGTAAATCCTGCTCATTTAATTTCTGGTCTTCAAGTTTGTTCATAGGGAGAACGAGAAGCCCCTTAGAAGCGATAGGGGCTGTTGAAAGATAACTGTTGATAGATTACAAGCTGCGGCCATACCGAAGAAGTATCCAAAGAGTGTAATTAGGGAAATCTTTAGAGTGATCAAGGATACTTTGATAGTTCCTGCTGGCCAGCAAATGCTGAGAGCTAGTTCGGCGGCCTAGCGGCTGTTTGGGGTTTAATGAGGGTCGCGATCGCCTGGATCAGCTCGTCCGGTTCGACAGGTTTGGCTAAATGTTTTTGGAAGCCTGCCGAAAGTGCTTGTTTGCGGTCAGACTCTGCTGCGTAAGCCGTGAGGGCGATCGCTGGAATGAACTCATCTAGGGGCACGATGCTTCTCACCTGGTGGATCAGTCGATACCCGTCCATCTCAGACATGCCAATATCACTCACCAGCACATCGACCTCCGACTGTCGCAGTACCGCCAGTGCCTCTGCCGCAGAAGCTGCCACTTCTACCGTTGCTCCCACCTCGGTGAGGACGACGCGGGCTAAGTTTCTCATGTCCGCTTCGTCATCGACGACTAAAACTTTAATGCCTGCCAAACTAGTTGCTGCTGGTTCAGTGAAAGGTGCATCAGTCTTCAAGTCAGGCGTGGCTGGAATCATAGGCAATTGCACTGTAAAGGTTGCCCCCAGCTCTTCACCGGGACTGTCTACTTGCACCGTGCCGCCATGCAACTCAACCACTTGACGCACAATGGATAGGCCCAAACCCAAGCCCCCAAACTGTCGGGTGATGCTGCTATCGGCTTGCCGAAAGTGCTCGAACACGTGGGGTAAAAACTCTGGATGAATGCCTCGGCCTGTATCAATCACTTGAATCTGGGCATAGGGCGCGATCGCCTTTAACCGCACTTCTACATGCCCCCCAGCGGGCGTAAATTTGACGGCGTTCGAGATCAAGTTCCACATCACCTGTTGCAAGCGGTTGGCATCGCCCGCCACCAAGCCCACCTGCGGATCTAGCTCTGTGTGAATCTCAATCGACTTTGCTGCTGCGGCTAAGCGCACTGTTTCAATCGCCGCCTGAATCGTGGTGATTAAATTGACCGAAGAAACATTGAGGCTCAGCTTTCCTTGCAGAATCCGTGAGACATCGAGCAGATCTTCGACCAGCTGGGCTTGCAATTTGGCATTGCGCTCAATGGTTTCCAGCGCCTGATCCCTGGTTTCGGTGTCAAACTTGCGGGTCCGTAACAGCTTGGCCCACCCCAAAATTGGATTTAAGGGCGATCGCAACTCGTGGGACAACACCGCTAGAAATTCATCCTTGAGCTGGTTCGCCATTTCTGCCTGTTGGCGAGCTGCTTTTTCCCGGTTGAGGAGCTCGGTGCGCTCGGTTTCTGTTTGCTTCCGCGATTCGATATCAATGGCTGTTCCCACCCACTTGATAATCTGCCCCTCCTGATTGTGGATCGGTCCCAGAGAACCCAGGAACCAACGGTATTCTCCAGTAGCAGCGCGAATTCGGCACTCTAGTTCAAACTGGATGCCGATCTTTACGGCTTGCTGCCATTGGCGTTTTATAGGAGTGTGGTCATCGGGATGTAGCGCTACCTCCCAACCCCGCCCCAGGGTGTGAGCTGCGTCTAAGCCTGTGTAGTCATACCAATACTGATTGCAGTATTCAACGTGGCCTTGGGAGTCGAGCAACCAGACAAATTGCGGCAATGCTTCTGCTAGTAAGCGATAGCGCTGTTCACTCTGATATAGCGCTTCTTGTTGCTCACTGAAGGCGGCAACTAGATAGCGTAGAGACTGTGATAGTTTGGCTAGCTCATCGCGGCCCTGGATGAGAGGAATGGCAATTTGTAGATCACCTTGCCGCATACGATTGGCGATCGCTGCAATTTTTACCATCGGTTTGACAATGCGGCTGGCACTGAGCCAACTCAAAGCGGCAAACCCAATGCCACAAATTAACCCTAATCCCAAGATTTGATTTTGTAGTTTCTGGGCAGGCGCTAAAGCTACATCTGCTTTTTGGCGCACCAGCACTAGCCAGCCTAAGCCAGGATAATCGCGATAACCTTGGGTGCGGGCAAATCCAGTTAAAAACTGACCGCCTTGGGGCCAAGACTCCAGCAAATATTGATTTTGGTTAGTTCGGGCTGCCGCAACACTAGATAAAGTCAGCGTTTGTCCCTCTAGAGCCCTCGGACCGAGCAGAACTTTGCCCTGCGGATTGAGGACAAAAATCTCTACCTGGCTATGCTGGGCCATGGGTTCTAGCAGTGACTTCTTGATCTCCTCGGCCCAGTCCCAGCTTAGATGGGCTGCAATCACGCCCTGAAGCTGTCCCTGCTCATCTCGCACCGGAGCAGATAAGTCGAGAAAGCGTAAAGGTTCGCCGTTGGGTTGTGGCAGTAGCTTAGCCAAGAGGATGGCATCGTGGACATCTCCGACAAAAGGATGGCGGAGTCCCTGCTGAAACACATCT
>DATNPE010000584.1:0-2671 GCA_036703355.1 Allocoleopsis sp.
TTGAGCATTGCGCTGCTGACGGAGCATTTAGGGCTTTCCATTGAAATGGGGGCGTTTGTTGCCGGTTTAATGATTTCGGAAGTGGAGTACGCCGACCAAACGCTGACCTATGTGGAGCCTTTACGGGATGTCTTTGCGGCTCTATTTTTTGCCGCGATCGGCATGCTCATCGACCCCTTATTCCTCTGGAACAATCTGGAATTAATTTTGGGATTGGTCTGTCTAGTTTTTATCGGAAAGTTTTTAATTGTAACACCGTTGGTTAAGGGGTTTCGCTATCCCTTAAAAACAGCGCTGATTGCTGGTTTGGGACTGGCTCAGATTGGGGAATTCTCCTTCGTGCTAGCCAGTGAAGGACAGGCACTGGGACTGGTGTCCCGTCGCGTTTACATGTTGATTTTAGGAACAACGGCGGTGACGTTGGTGGTGACACCCTTTGTCTTGCGCTTGGTACCTCTGGCGTTTAACTGGATAGAGGCACTGCCGTTTCTCAAGCGATTTTTTGACCCAGTCGAGGCTCCCAAGGAAGTTTCTGCTGAAGTCCAGCAGCTTTCCGAGCATGTGGTCATTTGTGGCTACGGACGGGGAGGGCGGAATCTGGTGCGCCTGATGCAGGAGCATAACTACCCTTTATTGGTGATCGATCAGTCGGAGCGAGCGATTCAGCAACTCAGAGAAGCTAAAATTCCCTACGTGTATGGCAACGCCGCAAGCTTACACGTTTTGGACAAAGCGGGAGTGGATAAGGCGCAGTCAATGGTGATTGCTCTGTCAGACCCGATGAGTACACGGCTGAGTTTGAAGCGATCGCTAGAGCTAAATCCCGACTTGGATGTCGTTGTTCGTGCCAACACGGATCGGGATATCGAACTGCTCTATCAACTCGGGGCGCGAGAGGTGGTGCAGCCCGAGTTTGAAGCCAGTTTGGAACTGGCAACTCACTTGCTGGTTGGCATCGGCTTACCAACTTCGGTCATTCAACGGGAAATGGAGCAAATTCGCAGTTCCCACTACCTGGATTTGCGCCCAGAGCAAGAGCCAGCTCAGGTGGCACGAGATTTACGCACAGCAACCGAGGTGATGAACAGCAAGTGGTATGCTTTACCCAACAATTCGCCGCTCAAGGGTATGACATTAGAAGAGGCGAACATCCGTCGCTTGACGGGTGTCAGCTTAGTCGCGATTCGCCGCGCTCAAGGAGATGAAATCGACTATCCCGACGCTCGCTCCACGCTTCAAGAGGGCGATCGCGTTTTAGCTGTGGGAGAACCAGACGAGCTCGCTGCCTTTAACGAATTGGCTAAGGGTGAAGTGGCAATTCCTGGCATCAACACTCCTTGCCAATGGTTGCTCGTACCAGAGGATAGCCCAGCACATGAGAAAACCCTGGCAGAGCTACATTTGCGACGTCAATACGGGGTACAGGTGCAAGCGATTCGCCGAGAAGGAAAGTTTATCCGCTTCCCTGATGGTCGTGCGGAAATTCGAGTTGGCGATCACCTGCTCTTGTGCGGCGGCAGCTACCCCCTCCGTCAAGTGCAGCAGTGGATCGCACCAACGCCCCAGCAATCTGTCGTGGCGATTCCTATCATCAAGGCTCCCGTGAGTGAAGTCTTGCAAGAGTATCTACCTCTGGATAGTCAGCGCAATGGCGACGAAGGACAGGCACAAGACAAAAGGCAAAACGAGATATCAGAACCTCTGTGACTTTGCCAACAGTGGCTATTGTCCCAGAGGATAGATTTATCTTTAAATTTTTCCTTTCTCCTTTCACTCTCTCACTTGAAGAGAACGACTCCCTATATCTATTTCTTGTGGCTTGAGGTAGGCAATGGCATTGCGCCAGACGAGCATGGATAGGCCATCATGAGTGACAAGACACAAGCACTCTTGATCTTGCCAGCGTAGTTGACCAACAAGCACATCCTGGGTAATTAATTTGATCTCAACCTCTTTTCCATCTTTGATAAAGCCTTGAATTTGACGAACGTTGGGTAGACCTGTATCGAATTCAGCCATAATCAATTTTTGAAGCTGGAGTTCATTGTGACATACTCCACGCCTAATGCCATGTACTCACAACTGGGAGCTTATAGACGCAGCGGGAATTTAGGGTCTCCGTTCCTATTTAAGTTCTAAACTTGATACTCTCTGCCCTGGAAGGATGGGGCTTGTCTCCCAATTTTTTCGGTCAAAGTTTTGGATCACCATATAGACGTGGCTTCTTAAGATTTATCCTTGACAGTTGTGCCACACAACTACTACAGCGTTGGATTAATTTATAACCCTTCGCCTTACTGAGATTTGGAGCAATTACGATGGAAATCGAATTTACAAAATACCACGGTCTGGGGAATGACTTCATCCTGATCGATAATCGCGCCAGCATGGAACCGATGATTTCATCGGAGCAAGCTGTACAGGTATGCGATCGCCACTTTGGGATCGGTGCTGATGGGGTGATCTTCGCCCTACCTGGACAGGATGGAACTGACTATACCATGCGGATTTTTAACTCTGATGGTTCTGAACCCGAGATGTGTGGCAATGGCATTCGCTGTCTGGCTCAGTTTCTCTCGGATCTAGAAGGGGCAACGCCTAATCGTGAGTATCGGATTCATACCTTAGCTGGTGTGATTACCCCAAAACTCGAAGGTGAGGGCAACGTCAA
>DATNPE010000585.1:0-3551 GCA_036703355.1 Allocoleopsis sp.
TCAAACACGATCGCCAAACGATTGCTATCTCTGGGGCTGATGCGAAAGGCTTGATAATCGCTGGGAGTTTTAGCAACCGGAATCACACAAGCATTCATAAAGACTCCAGGGTTGAGTAGGGTGGCTGTAGCTTGGGATGCCCTCTCTCCCGTCCCCTCTTCCCGTGAGAGAGGGGTGCCGTAGGTGGGGTGAGGTCTGGCTGTGATTTAACTCATATTTCTAGGCGCTAACTGTTAACTGTCAACGGCTTTAATGCCATCAATCAGAGCATGGGAATCGCTGACAAAACCGAAGCATTGCTTGACGTTGTAGAGGGTGGCTTGCCAGCAGAATTCTGGTGAGGTGGTGGCGGTGCAGTCTTGCAGCAAAATGCAATCGTAGCCGAGGAAGTTGGCATCTTGCAGCGTTGCCATGACGCATTGGTCGGCATTAACTCCCGCAAAAAATAACGTGGTTCGGCTCAAGTTTCGCAAGATGCTGTCGAGGGGGGTGTCCCAGAAGCCGCTCATCCGGTACTTATCGACGGCAATATCTTCTGGTTGGATTTCTAGTTCATCAACCACGGCTGCGGCCCAACTATCTTTCATCAGCACAGGGGCACCGTTGGGTAAGCGATCGCCCAATCCCACGCCATCCCCAGTGGGGTTGTAGACGTGCCGTGTCGCAGGGCTAATGTTCATCAAGTCGGGTCGATTGCCCCAGTTTATCCAAATCACCGGAACTTTTGCGGTTCGTAAAACGGGTAATAAGCCTTGTAAGGGCGCGATCGGCTGACGAGCTGGGCTCACATCCACACCAATGGACGCCAGCCAACCGTCGGGATGGCAAAAGTCATTTTGCATGTCGATCACCAACACTGCCGCTTTGGTCAGGTCTAGGCGTAAAGTTTTGGTGGCAGTAGTGAGGGTAATCGGTTGGGGATCGAGCGCTGGACGGGTGAGATCGGCGATCGCAGCGTCTACATACCAAGCATTGGGGGGGACTCCGAGCGATCGCAGCGAGGAATGATGCATAAATAGTGAACTATCAAAATGGTTTGCTAATAGCCGAATGAGCCTGAAATGAGCTGAGTGTTTATAGCCATCACCTTAAACGGCTTTTGCAGTTGAGACAGCACTTTTTAATACAGCTTTAAAACCCTTGTAGATACGCGGAGAGATACAGGCTTATCTGCAATTCCCTACAATCGGGGAGGAGCGGAGTCCGTTGAAATTTCTTTGGGATCAGGTCTGTGAGCTTTACAATTCAAAACGTTTTCATCCCAGTTGACCAGGGCTATGCAACGGCTGATGTTCAAATCAGGGGTGGACGCATCGCGGCGATCGCGACTCAACTGGAAGTGGTCGGGACGGCAGTAGATGGTCGGAACAAACTGTTGTTGCCTGGTTTTTTTAATGCTCATACCCACTCTTCGGAAATGTGGCAGCGTGGCATCATTCCCCCGGTGCCGTTAGAGCTGTGGCTGGCCGAACTGTACGAATTTTCTCCCCTTAACCCAGAGCAGATTTATCTCAGTGCTTTGGGAACGGCGGTGGAAACTTTGCTCTCTGGCGGCACCAGCGTCGTTGATCACCTGGTCCTCATTCCGGGACAAGAACTGGAAACGGTAGCGGCGGCAGTCCGAGCCTATCGAGAAGTTGGCATACGTACCTTTGTAGCACCGTTGATTCAAGATGAAGCGCTCAGTGCTGGGGTGCCTTCGGGCGGAGACGCCATCCATCACGACTCTTACCTCCGTTCCACAGCCGCAACTTTGGCGTTGGTTGAGGAGATGGTGCAGCAGTTTCACCAACCAGAGTCAGGGATCAATATTCTGGTGGCACCCACTGGGACTCAGCTCTGCTCCGATACGTTGTTTCAAGGTTGTATTGAATTGAGCGATCGCTACAATCTTTGCCGCCACTCTCACTTGCTCGAAACCAAAGCGCAAAAGCTCTTAGCCCAAGAAAAGTATGGCTGTAGTGCGGTCACATATCTCAAGCAAATCGGTTATCTCAGCGATCGCACCTCTTTGGCCCATTGTGTTTGGTTAGACGATGCCGATATTGAGATTTTGGCAGAGACAGGCTCAACCGTGGTTCATAACCCGTTAAGCAATCTGCGTTTGGGTAGCGGGATTGCGCCCGTCCTCAAATATCGCCAAGCGGGGATCAATGTCACGTTCGGGTGCGATGGGGCGGCTAGCAATGACTCCCAAGATTTGCTCGAAGCGATCAAGATTGGCTCGCTGCTGCACAACGTCACCGACCTGGACTATCAGCATTGGATTACGCCTCGCCAAGCGGTTGAAATGGCTTCCCTCGGAGGGGCCAAGGGCTTAAATCTCGGTGATCAACTGGGGTCTTTGACCATCGGTAAACAGGCGGATTTGGTGCTGTACGACCTCACCAGCTTGTCTTTACTGCCCCGGACCGATCCGATTGGCTTGCTGGTCCTGGGGCGACCGACAAACGCCGTGGATAGCGTCTGGGTGAAAGGCGATCGCATTGTGGCGGCAGGGCAAGTCACCACCATTGATGTAAACCACTTACGCCAAGAACTATTCCAGCAAAGTGAATGGATCACCCAACGGCGATCGCAAGCGTTACAAGAAACAGAAGTCCGATATCGGTCGGTAATAGGATTACCAGACTTATCGTTAGGGTACTCATAACGACTTGAAGCCGCCTTAAAGTGAAGGTTAGTTAGCGTTAAACCTAAGCAAAATAGGGAAGCCTGTTCTCCTAAAGTCTCTACCTTGAGATAGTTAAATTCTTTCAGCAATTAAGTTATGTAAGAGTCGAATCGTTTGACTTAAATTCCGTGTTTTTGCGGAAAATTTTGAGTCAGCTCTCTCCGGAAGTTACTCATTTGATGGGTGTATCTATAACTATGCTGATGTTGAGCTTGGGTGGGGTGAAAATTGCTGTGACTGCTTCCACGACTCGATCAGCACCCAATTTAGAATAGCGATCGCCGCAGTGTCAGAGCGGAGAGGGGTTTTCATTAACCCTACGCCAGCCGAATCACTCTCCGTATAGGTGTATTCGTTAAGTATCCTAAGGCATTCTGGGTCTGACCAAATTTACATACCATACTGGCATCAATGTTGCCTAGTCTCAGGTTCTTCTACCTTCATTTCTGCAAACTCTATTTACGATTGCTTTTAATTCGTCCTGGCTACTTATGATTAACTGTCCGAATTGTGCTCACGCCAATCCAGATGGAGCGACCCAGTGCGAGGCTTGCTACACACCCTTGCCTGAGACCATAGCCTGTCCTAACTGTAAAGCTGCGGTTTCTGCAAGTGCTGAATATTGTGGTCAATGCGGCTATGCCATTCAGAGTGTGAGCCTTGAGAGCAACCCCACACCCCAAACCATCGTGAATCCACCCGCACCTGTTCTAGAAGCCGAGGTGCAGCAAAGTCCAGTGCCTCCTGCAATGGTGCCGCCGCCTCCGGTGGCTGTGATGCCCGATGCCACTGTTGCGCCGCCACCCCCGCCGCCTGCTCCTGCCATGACCGCCGCCAAAACTCAGTTGCAGCAGTTTACAGCCCGCCTGCTCCATGT
>DATNPE010000586.1:0-9697 GCA_036703355.1 Allocoleopsis sp.
CTAGAGACCCATTTACTTTGACGAGGATTGGGTGCTATCTTGGCTTTCAAACTATTCTCTTGTCTAGGTGCGGGGGCCGATGTTCGGTGCGCTTCCGCGCCCCTCTCTCGACCGCTTAGCCAATATAACGAGATCTCAACGGCTTTGTCAACTAGTAATCCAAAATTTTTCTAGAAGTAGCTGAAACCACCGTCAGACAATTGTTTCAGCTCTCACCTCACTCCCAGCACAGAAGATTTCTTTAAATCAAGGCTTTAGCAGACTTGTTATGGAGGCTACTATCGGCACTCTTCAATTTTTTTATGAAAAAATATTTGCTTATGACTTTGATTATCATTCTCAGTAATGTAATTTAGTGAAGTCAGCGAGTTGAAAGTTACCTAACCCTACGAACTGTCTTAGCTGTTATGCCGAGGTGGGGGATTGTCTCTGAAGAGAAAAAGGTTCACTTTATTGAGTTAGGAGTGGGTAGCGTCATTTCCCCCGGTAGTGGGGTTAGAAGCTAACGAATCGCAATCAGGTGTGAGGAGCAAAATATTAATGACTGCAATTTCTTTTTATCGTTCTTTGTTGATCTCCCCGTTTGTTTTTGGGCTAGTGGCAGCGGTTGGAGCTTCCGCGATCGCGAGTGAAGGTGTATCAGGTAACTCAATCACCGAAAATATTCCAGCTAAGCAGCTAGTTCAAGCATTAGGAGACTTGGATATAGCGGTTGAAAATTCTTTCGGCCAAGTGACTTCCGTGTCTCAGTTGTCTGATGTTCAACCAACTGATTGGGCATTTCAGGCGCTGCAATCTCTGGTGGAGCGCTATGGCTGCATTGCTGGTTATCCGGATGGTACCTATCGGGGAAACCGGGCATTGACTCGTTACGAGTTTGCCGCTGGGGTGAATGCTTGCCTGGATCGAGTGAACGAATTGATTGCAGCAGGTACCGCTGACTTGGTTAACAAAGAAGATTTGGCGACGTTGCAGCGACTGCAAGAAGAGTTCTCTGCTGAACTGGCTACTCTGAGAGGTCGAGTGGACGCTTTAGAGGCTCGAACTGCTGAGTTAGAGGCCAATCAATTTTCGACAACTACAAAACTGGAGGGAGAAGCAGTTTTTGCAGTTGCAGGGATTGCTGCGGGTGACAATGCGTTAGGGCAGGAAGCTGATCGAAGCACAGCACTTGGTCATCGCACGCGGTTGAACCTGGAAACGAGCTTTACGGGGCGTGATTTACTCAGAACTCGACTGCAAGCTGAAGGTCTTGAGGCTTTGTCGAGCAACACTTTAACGCCAGAGGGAGATTTGGCCTTTGCAGGAGAGTCTGACAACGATGTTGGCCTTGATGCCTTGTTGTATAGCTTCCCAGTGGGCGAGAGGACTGAAGTTGTACTTGCTGCTAACTCTGGCGCAGCTGATGACTTTGCTAGCACGGTCAATTTTTTGGATGGTGATGGTGCAACGGGAGCTTTGTCTGCGTTTGGCACCCGACATCCCATTTACTACTTAGTTGAAGGGGCAGGTCTAGGCATTAGACACGAATTTGGTGATGCCTTGGAACTGAGTTTGGGATATTTGGCCAGCGACGCCGCAGAACCGAGTGAGAAGAACGGTTTATTTGATGGTGCCTATGGTGCGTTGGCACAACTTCTCTTCAAGCCTAGCGATCGCTTAAATGTAGGCTTGACTTTCGTGCATACCTACAACCGAGAAACTGGAACTGGTAGTAACTTAGCAAACCCCCAAGCTTTTCTCAGCCGTCTACTTGAAGAATCGTCTCTTGGCCCAGGTAATGACAACTTAGAAGGCTTAACAACAACCATTCCCATCGTTAGCAACTCCTTCGGTGTTGAACTTTCCTGGCAGTTGAGTGACAAATTTGTTTTAGGAGGTTGGGCAGGCTACACCTTCAATCGTACTCTCAGCTCTGGTGGTGGACTATTCGAGCGGGGTGATTTTGAAACCGTTAACTGGGCTGTCACTCTCGGTTTCCCCGACCTCGGCAAGGAAGGCAATTTGGCGGGAATCATTGTTGGGATGGAACCTAAAGTGGTTGATGCAGATGTCAGAACGACTCCAGCCGCGACCGCTTTAGCTACAACCTTACCTGCTGGGTTCATTGGTTCGTTCGGAGAAGATCGGGACACTTCACTCCATATAGAAGCGTTCTATCAGTACCAAGTTAATGACAATATCTCGATCACGCCAGGGATTATCTGGCTCACAGCTCCAGACCATAACAGTGCAAATGATGACATTGTCATTGGTACGATTCGAACCACCTTTGCTTTCTAGACGAACTTAATTCTTTCCAGCAACTACTAAAGTGATCAAGCGATCGCAACCAAGGCGTGCAGTAACCACAGAGACACAGGATGTATCCCTATTTTTTGCTCTCTATTACCGCTAGGGTTTGCGATCGCTTCGTGACGGTTTAGCTTGACACTGACAAAAATCTAGGGTTGTCTTAAGACTACGGTGCATCATCTCAGGCACCAATTGCCTGATTAGTGGTTGCTAGGTTCGACAGACTAGACTTGTGAGGAGAGTGTGAATGCGCCGTTTCTTTCGATTTGCCGTTACAGTTCTGAGCACTGCTGTAATGGCCCTCTTGGTGACTAGTTGTGGGGAAAGTAAAGTCGTCCAGTGTAACAAACTAATCGACGTTATTAATAAAGGACAAGCCCTAGCAAGTGCAGGCATCAACGGTAATGACCCTGTGGCGATGAATCAATTGGCGGCCAATCTAGATGGACTCAGCCAAGAGATTAAAGGAGTTCAGGTGCGCGACGTAAAATTACAAGAATTCCAAGCTAACTTCGCTAAGACTTATCAAACTTTGGCTCAATCTTCTCGCGAAATTGCCAACGCAGTTACTAGCTTGCGTCAAACCCCGGCAACAGGGGCTGGAGCTGCACAAGCTCAGCAAGTTCAAGCCAAGGCCCAGTCTGCAACGCAAACAGCTCTGAAAGCAGCTCAGGAAGAGAGTAAGTCTGTCAATGACCTCAATGCTTACTGCAAAGCGCAATAGCTCGGTCACCCTATCGCTTCTGTAATGCCCTGCCATTAACTGAGGTCAGAATGAGTTAAGCGATTAGCAGAAATGGCGTTAGTTGGGCTAGCAAGAAATTGCAACACCAACTCTGCCATTTCATTAAAATATTTTTGCGGTAGAGCATGGTCAGCTTCGGGAATAATTGCTAGCTGAGCTGCGGGGATTTCTGTGGCGTAAGTTTGGCTGTGCCATAGTGGGATCGTTTCGTCGCGATCGCCCGTCACCACTAAGGTGGGCACTCGCAACTGATGAATTTGCTGCTCCACCGTATCAATTGCGTCTTCTGGTCGTAGTCGGTCCAAGAGAAAAGAACGCGCCGCAGGTTGAGCGTTTAGCTCTTGACGAAACCAACTCAATTGGGCGATCGCCGCCTGCTGCCCAACCAAACCCGCCAACGGTTTGACAAACCTTAAGCCCCAGTCAACTACTGGAGTGGGCCACAATAGAGGGCGCAAATGGTCGTAGCGGCCACAAAAGCTATCATCTCGAATGCCAGCTGCCGCTGCTAAGACCAAACCATTCACGGCATCGGGATATCGCAAGGCATAAGCTGCTGCCACCCAACCACCAAACGAATGACCCATAATGTAGCAAGAGCCTAGGTTCAACGCTTCAATAACCTGGCGGACAAAAGCAACCTCTTTCGCGATGTCGTAGCGAATCGCAGGTTTACCAGAATTGCCAAAGCCTAGTAAATCTAAGCTGATACAGCGATAGTGCGATCGCAACTTCTCCATGAGAGGTAGCCAACAAGCACCAGTGCCTAGAAATCCATGCAATAACAACAGGGTTGGGCCGCTTCCCATTTCTAAGTAAGCGGCTGGTTGGAAACTGGAGTGCAGTTCCTCAAAACTTAAGGGTACGTTCAGAACCCGCTGCTCAATCAGTGAGGTATTCAATGGCTTTGATTTGATATCAGTTTTAAGGAATTCGTGAGATTAGCGGTTCGTAAACAGCTTGTTCTCCAAGGCGAGCTTCTCAGAAACCATTGGAATTGTTATAAATAATTGTGAAAAGCGTTACACTTCATTGCAGAGCTCAAAGATCAGCTTAACGGCATGATAACTTCTTTGATGGTCGATTGACGGCGCAGAGTTAGGGAAGGAGAACACTTTGGAGTCGCATTCACATCAGTCACTTAATTATTCTGCTCGCGAAGACTTTAGCGAGTACGTCGCTCATCTCCAACTTCATATGACGTTACAAGCTCGTAACTTGGTCCCTCCGCTGATCCAAGCTTCCGACAGCCGAGAACAGTTGCTCCAGCAAACTCAGGCTACGATTGAGAAGATTATTTCTCGCCAAGCTTCATAAATTTGTCATTATCCAAAAACTCCATACATCTGTAGAAATCAGGGCATCACGCTCTGATTTTTTCTTTGCATGAGCTGCCATCTGAGGCGATCGCCCGTGAAAAGCTCTAAAAAAACCATTCTGTAGTGTAGATGACAGAATGTAACAAACCTCTGCATCATAGGAGAAGCAATCTAGCCCACTAGCTACAAAGGGCAATGGCAGATTTGGTAGAAGGAATTGTATCTTGAAAGCTTTTACAGATTTAGCGCCTCAGCCTCGTCGCAATTTGTCAGTTTTGTTCGCCACTGGACTGCTGTTTTGGTGCAGTTTGGCTTCTCTATTGCCGACGCTACCACTCTATGTACAGGACATTGGTGGCAGCAGCCAACAAATCGGCATCGTGATGGGAGCCTTTGCCATTGGTTTGTTGTTATCGCGGGCTTGGCTAGGAAACTTAGCGGATAACCGTAGTCGTAAAATTGTCTTGTTAATCGGGATGGGAGTTGTGGCGATCGCCCCCCTTGGCTATTTATTCATCCCTTCCATTCCGCTGCTAATTGCAATTCGAGCCTTTCATGGCATTAGTATTGCTGCTTTTGGCACCGCCTACAGTGCCCTAGTTGTTGACCTATCCCCAGCACAAAATCGAGGGGAACTGGTTGGTTACATGAGCTTGGTTAATCCCATTGGCGTGGCGATCGGACCTGCGATCGGAGGATTGCTTCAGGACTCTGTCGGATATATCCCCTTATTTCTCTTATCCGCACTTTTAGGATTGATTGGATTTTTATGTGCGGTGCAAGTTCGCGAACCTCAACGGCATCTAGAGTCTGAAGGTGAAAACTCCAACGCCCCCTCTAATTTGTTTTGGCGTTTGTTACTCACTCCCCGCATTCGCATCCCCGCCTTAGTCATGCTACTGATTGGCTTGGCCTTTGGCACGCTTAGCACTTTTGTGCCTCTATATATTGCTGAGGCTAATGTTGACTTGAACGCAGGTTGGTTTTACACCGCCGCTGCGATCGCCAGTTTTGGCATCCGCCTCATTACAGGCCGCGCCTCCGATCGCTATGGGCGTGGGCTCTTCATCACCATGAGCCTTGCCTTTTACTCACTTTCCATGCTGTTGCTATGGACAGCGTCTAGCGCTGAGGTTTTCTTGATTGCAGGTTTAATGGAGGGTGCAGGTGCAGGCACACTGATTCCCATGATGGTGGCATTGATGGCCGATCGCTCTCAGCCACAAGAACGAGCTAGAATCTTAGCACTTTGCGTCAGTGGCTTTGATGTGGGCATTGCGATCGCTGGACCCATTTTTGGTTCGATTGCCGAACAAGTTGGATATCGCAGCTTATTCGGTTTCTGCGCGATTCTCGCTTTTGTTGGTTTACTAGTTTTTGTCACTCAATCTAGTAAAAACCCAACTTGCTCACTCAAATTTGCCTTAGGTCGAGGTCGTGATCTGTATGCGATCAATCAAACGCCTTAAAAAAATAAAGGGAAGGCTTGACACCTTCCCTTCATGACGGGCTAGGAGGGATTCGAACCCCCGACACCGTGGTCCGTAGCCACGTGCTCTAGTCCACTGAGCTACAAGCCCCCGACAAGAATTAATAGTAACACAACTCACTCGAATGACACAACAATTTTTTGCAGAAAACTCAAATCCCGCTTCCAGCCAGCCATTGAGCCATCTTGACCAAACAGGACAGGCACAAATGGTGGATGTTTCAACCAAGGCATCTACCGTTCGCCAAGCGATCGCCGTGGGCCAAGTGCGGATGCGTCCAGAGACCCTGGCAGCCATTCAGGCGGGCAACGCACCCAAAGGTGATGTGATTAGTACTGCTAGACTGGCTGGAATTATGGCAGCTAAACAAACGGCCCAATTGATTCCGCTCTGTCATCCCCTACCACTGCATAGAGTCGAAGTTTGGCTGACTCCTGACCCCCAACTACCGGGATACCAGATTCGAGCCGAAGTGAAAACCAAAGCCGAAACGGGGGTAGAAATGGAAGCCTTGACTGCTGTCTCTGTAACAGCCCTCACGCTTTACGACATGGCAAAAGCCTTGGAAAAGTCAATGCAAATTGAGTCAATTCGTTTGCTAAGTAAAACGGGCGGTAAGTCAGGAGATTACCAAGCCGAAGCTGCGGCATCTGCGGAGGTATAGCGGCAAATTTAAATAAAAACTACAGATGGTTGACATTGCCTGGTTTTGAATACCATGCTAGGAAGAAACATTTTTTAATCTGGATTTGGCTGATTTAGAGAAGAGATTTCCAATGGCTAAAATCGCCATACTAGACGATGATGAACACTGGTGTTTCGCAGTTCAGCGCTTCTTGAGGGGCACTTTTGAAGTTTCTACTTTTCACTCCGCCAGTGACTTAATGCCTACGATTTCTCAATATGACTTGATTATTGTAGATTTCTCGATTCCCCCAACTCAATACCAAGAAAATATTGATGGTTGCGGAATTATTCAACGCATTAAGCAGGTGTTGAATAATCCGCCGATCTTAGTGCTTGCTACTGCATTTATCAGCAAAAATAGTGTGAAATTAGGCCAACAACTTTGCCCAGAAGCCGATTTTTTTATTGCTAAGGATGCTGGTTTAGAATTTATTTTGACCGTCGTGCAGCAGCTAATCAGTACTCAAAAGTCTGGCACTGCATCTAGCTTGAGTGCTGAAGTGACTCCGACGACTTAAACCCTGCTATTTAGGGCTTGGACGTAGAATAGGGACTTAATATTTCCTGCCCTCGACGCACCAACTTTTCAGACCCCTCCATCATCAAAAGATATCGTCCCTGCCGAAGATAGTGACGGTAAAATCCAGACGTGCTGCCTTCTCCCAACAGCCCCATTAAGGCTCCTGCCACTGCACCACAAAAACCGCTCATCACCCCGCCCGCTACGGTAATGAGTAATAGATTCAGGGTAAGGGGCAGATCTAGCTGCAAATGGGTCAATAACGCACCCACAAATCCAATTGCGGAACCAACTGTTCCAGCAAAAATCGCTAAGATTTGAGCTTTACGAGTCGCAATCTGCATAGGTTTTAAGAGTCCTACGCGCTCAGGACTGCTATAGCCTTCCCCCACGATCGCCAAATGCTCTGGAGAAATGCCGTGAGATTGTAAGAGTCGATAAGCTTGAAAGGCAGCCGCTTCGTCAGAAAGTATAAAAACAGTCAAATGAGAACGACGGGTTAGGGTCGCTTGGCGGAGAAATCGTTTAACAGTCACAAGACTAAGCTGGTTGGAGAAATGGATGGCTTTGCCTGATTCTAATCTTAGTTTCTGATTGCTTTGTGGGTTTGCGTGCCAACTTAACTAATTTTTTGATCTTAGCTTCGCAATATCAACACAGTTTTGGCGTTGGAGTCGCAACGAGCGTTGATAAAAGCTGGTTTCAGCGATCGCCAGAGTTTAAGCACTTCCTAGCTTGGTAGGCTGGATAAAAGTTAATGCCTGGTTTGAGTAGCCAGAAAGTAAGGGATTCATGACATTCATGAAACATGATCAGGGTGGCAGTTGCGATGAGTGATGAACGGGCAGTTTTGGCAGCTAACCAAGCGTTTTACCGAGCTTTTAAACGCAAAGATATGGCAGCAATGCAGGCAGTTTGGTCTAAGGGCACAGGCAGCCTTTGCATTCATCCAGGGCGACAAGCTTTACGGGGTTGGGAGGCGATCGCTCGTTCCTGGGAAACCATCTTCAAAAACACCAGCTATCTCGAAATTGAGACAGAAATCATTAGCACTGAGGTCAATGGCGCGATCGCCTATGTTGTCTTGCTAGAAAAATTATTTCAAGTGGTGGGTGGCCAAAGAATTTCCGCTCAGTCTATGGCCACCAATGTTTTTGAGCAGATGGGTCAGGAGTGGTACTTAGTCCATCACCACGGCAGCCCCGTGGCGCGCTAGCTTGTAACTAATGTTTGAGAAGCGCTTCTCCTTCTCCCTAGCCCCTGGAGTTTGTGCCAAAATGGGGCTGTCACTGACTGAGTGATGAGTAGCGGTGCAAGCAGTAGTTGTCACTCGCTTAGCAGTAGAAGCAGACAAACTTGACTTTGAGCGATGATTTCTTTGCCAGGACTACAATTGCCGTCAATACCGTCACAAGATGCATTCAGGCTCTGGCTTCAAGAAGGATTTAGCTAGTATATGTTAAGACTAGTGACATAGCCTCAATTTAATTCGCTCTAAAACTTTGAAATCTAGGCAGGCTTAGGTAAGCAGCCTGCGTTGCTCACCTCATACACCCTAAAGGAAAGATAGAGTCATGGGATTATTCGACCGCATTAGCCGAGTAGTCAGATCCAATGTCAACGACATGGTCAGCAAAGCTGAAGATCCAGAGAAAATTCTGGAGCAGTCGATCCTGGACATGCAAGAAGACTTGGTGCAATTGCGTCAAGCCGTTGCCAGTGCGATCGCCAGCCAAAAGCGAACTCAGCAACAATATAACCAGGCTCAGACCGAATCTAACAATTGGCAGCAGCGTGCTCAGTTAGCGTTGCAAAAGGGTGATGAGAATTTAGCTCGTGAAGCTTTGCTGCGTCGGAAAACCTTTACTGAAACTGCTACCACTCTCAAAACGCAACTCGACCAACAAAGCGGCCAGGTTGACACCTTGAAGCGGAGCTTAATCGGCTTAGAGAGCAAGATTTCCGAAGCGAAAACCAAGAAAGACATGCTCAAAGCTCGCGCTAGTGCGGCAAAAGCCAATGAGCAATTACAAAACGTGCTTGGCAATATGAGCACCAGTAGCGCAATGGGTGCTTTTGAACGCATGGAAGAAAAAGTGCTGCAAATGGAAGCTCGCTCTCAAGCCAGTGCTGAGTTGGCAGGCGCGAACTTAGAGAGCCAGTTTGCCATGCTGGAGTCTGGCAGTGATGTCGATGATGAACTGGCCGCAATGAAGGCTCAGTTAATTGGCGGTACACCTGCTAAACAAGAAGCATTACCTCCTGGTCAGTCATCAGCAACACAAAACCCAGACGTTAATGATGAATTGGAAAAGCTGAAACAGCAGCTTGATAGTCTGTAACAGCGTTTAGCACTTTTACTAAGTCTTCTCATGAGACCTAACCCCCAACCCCTTCCCTCGCAGGGAAGGGGAACTAGCGCAAAAGTTGAGGGGAATACGGTCAGTCAGAGATTCAAAGCTCCTCTCTAGTTGGAATTGGAAAAGGAGTTTGGGGAGAGATCTGTCACAACTCTAACTGGCTCCCAAGAATTTATGAGTTGATTCTTAACCAGTCAGCATCGTTTTAAAATATTAAGCAATTATTAGAATCGAAACGTCATGACTGGCAGTGTAATTACCATCTCGGATGCCGAGTTCAC
>DATNPE010000587.1:0-10252 GCA_036703355.1 Allocoleopsis sp.
TCTTCCGCCACTGGAATAAATTCTGCTGGAGAGATTAACCCCCGCTCTGGATGTTGCCAACGAATCAAGGCTTCAAAGCCATGAATTCTACCTGTGGTGAGCGAGACAATCGGTTGGTAGTACAGGCGCAGTTCTTGGCGCTCGATCGCTCGCCGTAAATCGGTTTCTAGGTGCAGGAGTTCCACCGCTCGTAAATGCATGGTGCGATCGAACACTTCATGACAGGCCCGCCCCAAAGACTTAGCCCGATACATGGCAGTGTCAGCATCGCGGAGCAAATCTTCCGGCCAATCGTATCCCGTTTCGCTGAGGGCAATGCCAATGCTGACAGAGGTGAAGACCTCCTGACCTTGCAGGTTAAACGGAGATTGCAGCGCTTGGTGAATCCGGTTGGCAATGCGGGTCGCGTCGTGAATATCGACAATATCTTCTAGGAGAATGGTGAACTCATCTCCGCCCAGACGCGCTACGGTATCCCCTCCCCGTAGGCACGCTTCGAGGCGACGAGCGATCGCAATCAGCAATTGGTCGCCGATCATGTGGCCCAAGCTATCGTTGATGACCTTAAAGCGGTCTAAGTCGAGAAACAGCACCGCAAACAAATTATTTCCCGGTCGCTTCGATCGCTCGATCGCTAACCCCAAGCGGTCCATAAATAGGGAGCGGTTGGGCAAACCCGTCAAGACATCATGGAAAGCATCATGTAGCAGTTGTTCTTCCACATGCTTGCGTTCGGTGACATCGGTTTGGGAGCCTGCCATGCGAGACACCTTCTGATCCGCATCTCGCACTGCCAATCCTCGACTCAGCATCCAGCGATAGGAGCCATCTTGATGCCGCATCCGGTGCTCGCTTTCAAAGTGAGGCGACAGACCTTCCAGATGTAGATTAATTTGTGCCTTTAAGCGCTCGACATCTTCCGGGTGAACGCGGCTAAACCACTCGTTGGGACTGCTACTAATTTCACCTTCCTGATAGCCCAACATTGACTGCCAACGGGACGAAAAATAAATTTCGTTGGTTTTGAGATTCCAGTCCCACAAGCCATCATTCGCTCCTGCCACGGCCAAGGCATAGCGCTCTTGGCTCTCCCGTAGCGCTTCTTCTGCTTGTTTGCGCTCAGTAAAGTCTTGAAAGGTGACGACCGCTCCCACGAGTTGCCCATTTTCGCGAATCGGGGTGCTGATGTATTCCACCGGAAAGCTCGTGCCGTCGCGCCGCCAAAATACCTCTTCATCCACATGCTGCAAAGTGCCTTCACGAATTGCCGCATAGATCGGGCATTCATCCACCGGGTAAGCGGCACCATCCACTTTGGAATGATGGCAAATATGATGCATAGGCTGGCCTAACAGTTCATTCACCTCCCAACCCAGAATCCTCGCAGCGGCAGGGTTAATGAACGTCGCATTACCTTGGAGATCCAGACCGTAAATTCCTTCTCCTGCGGAATTTAGAATCAACTCACTGCGATGTTGCAGTCTTTCTAGAGCATCTTCGGCTTCCTTGCGACCCGTGACATCATTTTGCAGGCCAATGAAGTTGATCAGCTTACCCTCAGCATCAAACACTGGGTTGATGGTGAGTTCATTCCAAAACGTGGTGCCATCTTTGCGATAGTTCAGCAGCACTTGAGTAATCGAACGCTTGGTGGCGATCGCTTCTCGCATCAGATTGACATGAGCAGGATTAGTGCCAGCTCCTTGCAAAAAGCGACAGTTACGTCCCAACACATCTTCTGCGGTATATCCAGTCATTTTGGTAAAGCCTGGATTGGCAAAGATGATCGGGTTTTCGGGCAGATTGGGATCTGTAATGACCACACCAATCGTCATGTTGGCGATCGCCGAAGCCAATTGGCTATTTTCCCGCACCATTTGCTTTAACGAAACTTCGGCTTGCTTGGTTTCGGTAATATCGATCGCCATGCCATCGATTCGAATCGCCTGTTTGCTCTCGTCATAAACAACATGCGCTCGGTCATGAATCCAGCGAATCTCACCTGTAGGCTGTAAAATTCGGTGCTCTATATTCTTAGAGCCGACCTCTAGTAAGCGTTCTGAGGCTGCCTTGACCTGATCGAGATCGTCTGGATGAACCACTTCTAGCCAGAGCTGCGGATTCTGGTAAAACTCCGTCACAGGCCGACCATAGAGGGCAGCGGCAGCAGGACTGATATAGATAGTTTCTAGCGTGACAGCTGAAATCGACCACACAACATCTTTGAGGGACGCTAAAATCCCCTCTAATCGAGATTCACTAGCTCGAAGGGCTTCCAGGGTCCGCTTGCGCTCGATCGCATAACGAATCGCTCGCTCTAGCAAGCTAGCATCCATCCGACCTTTCACCAGGTAGTCGGCGGCTCCTGCTCGCATCGCAGCGACATCAATCTCGTGATCGCCTTGCCCAGTTAGCAAAATAATGGGGGCTTTACAGCCTTGGGCGATCGCCGCCTGTAAAAGCTCTAGGCCATTGTGTAGTCCCAAACGATAATCAATTAGATAGACATCATGCCGATGCTGCCCCATCACTGTCAGCGCGGCTTCATAGGTTTGAACCCATTCCAGGCTAAAGTCTCCCCCCTCAATTTCTGAGAGTAGGGATCGCGTGAGAATGTAGTCATCCTCATCATCTTCAACCAACAGCACTTGGATGGGGTACTGATACATACAGTTATGTAGGATACAAAATTAACCTTATCTTAAAGTTTTCGCAGCTTGCAGCTGTTGTAGGAATTTTTGATTTCTTATACATAAATGTGCCCTGATCTTAAACTTTTGATGCTAAAGAGGTGGGATCAAATTAATATTGCAGAATTTAAGCTCTAGCCATAGTTTCTAGCTTATTTCTGCCCTAGCTCTGCCACAATTTGCAACTACGGAAAACACTGAAATAAGATCTAAATCCTGCTTAGAGAAATAAGATTTGGAGCTGCAAGGAGCATTGGGATGAGTACGTTACGAATCGGGATCGCGGGTCCAGTGGGATCTGGTAAAACTGCTTTGGTGGAAATACTTTGCAAGGCTTTGCGCCAGCAATACAACATTGCAGTCGTCACAAACGATATTTATACCCAAGAAGACGCTCAGTTCTTGGTGCGCCATCAGGCATTAGAGCAAGATCGCATTATTGGGGTGGAAACGGGAGGATGTCCTCACACGGCCATTCGTGAAGACGCTTCCATCAATTTAGCGGCGATCGCGGAGTTAGAGCAGCGCTTTCAAAGTCTAGATTTGCTATTTGTCGAGAGTGGAGGAGATAACCTGGCTTCTACGTTTAGTCCTGAATTGGTCGATTTGACAATTTATGTAATCGATGTGGCAGCAGGGGACAAAATTCCGCGCAAAGGTGGACCAGGCATCACAAAGTCCGATCTACTGGTGATCAACAAGATTGATTTAGCCCCTTTTGTCGGTGCTGACCTAGCGGTCATGGAGCGAGATGCCACCAAAATGCGAGGTAACAAACCTTTTGTCTTTACCAACCTTAAAACTCAAGTTGGCTTAGATCAGGTGATTCAGTTTATTTCGGAGAATATGTAGAAGTATGTAGAGTTTCGCGATCGCCTAAAACTTCAGCCTTGATTCCGTTGGCACTCAAATGATGACGAAATCACGGTTCGAAAGCCTATTCGTTAGCGACGCTCTAATTTTTGGTATACATTAATACAATTTTTGCCTGGAACTCCGCCCTAATATCTCACTTTAATTGTGTAACTTCCGACACCCGTTGGGAGTTTGAGTGAGGAGAACAATAACGACATGTCAAGGCAGTTCGGGCGGCGTAAGTTTCTCATCTATGGTTCTGCAACGTTTGGCACTAGCATTCTGCTAAAAGCTTGCGCTAGCAATCCTACACCTCAAGCAGGTGAAAGCGTTTCCCCCACCACAGCCGCATCTCCTGCTGCGGGTAGCGGCAACACGATCAAGGTGGGGATTCTGCATTCCCTGAGTGGCACCATGGCTATCAGTGAAAAGAGTGTCGTAGATGCGGAACAGTTGGCGATCGAAGAAATTAACAAAGCGGGTGGTGTCTTAGGCAAGCAAATTGAGGCGATCGTCGAAGATGGGGCTTCTGACTGGCCTACCTTTGCTGAGAAAGCGACCAAATTGATCGACCAAGATAAGGTGGCAACGATCTTTGGTTGTTGGACTTCGGCCAGCCGCAAAGCTGTGTTGCCTGTATTTGAGCAAAAGAATCATATGCTCTGGTATCCGGTGCAGTATGAAGGTCAAGAATGTTCTAAAAACATCTTCTATACGGGCGCTGCTCCCAACCAACAGATTGAACCCTCGGTCGATTGGCTGCTGGAAAACAAAGGTAAAGAATTTTTCTTAGTCGGGTCTGACTATGTTTTCCCTCGCACCGCTAACACCATCATCAAAGCGCAGTTAGAAGCCAAAGGTGCCAAGGTGGTTGGGGAAGACTACTTACCCCTCGGCAGCACGGAAGTCACCCCTATTATTGCCAAAATCAAGCAAGCGCTCCCCAACGGCGGTGTCATCTACAACACCCTCAACGGAGACAGCAACGTGGCCTTCTTCAAGCAATTGCAAGGGGCAGGCATGGGGCCTGACAAATATCCCTCCATGTCCGTCAGTATTGCCGAAGAAGAAGTCAAGGCGATCGGACCGGAATATCTCAAAGGGCACTACGCCGCCTGGAACTATTTCCAAACCGTAGACACCCCCGCTAATAAGAAGTTTGTGGAAGCCTTCAAAGCTAAGTATGGCAGCGATCGCGTTACCAACGACCCAATGGAAGCGGCTTACATCATGGTCTACCTCTGGAAGCAAGCCGTGGAGAAAGCAGGAGTCGCCGATGATATGGAGAAAGTACGGGCTGCTGCGGTCGGACAAACCTTTGACGCGCCCGAAGGACAGGTCACTTTAGCGCCTAACCATCACTTGTCTAAAGTGGTGCGGATCGGTGAGGTCCGAGATGATGGCCTGTTTGAGATTGTCTACTCTAGCGATCAAGCAGTGGCTCCTGTGCCTTGGAATCAGTATGTCACCGAAACCAAAGGCTTTGCTTGCGACTGGACTGATCCAGCCAAGGGTGGCAAGTACAAAACCACTTAGGGATTTTAGATTTCGGATTTTGGATTAGGATCGACCTCCGGTCCAAAGTCCAAAATCCCAGCTTGTGGGAGGGAGAATGCTGACGGGATTGGTGGATGGGATTATTGGCGGCATTGGCATTGGGTCGGTGTTGTTGCTGGCAGCACTGGGACTCGCCATTGTCTTCGGGCTGATGGGCGTGATCAACATGGCCCACGGCGAATTGATGATGTTGGGGGCTTACACCACATTTGTCGTGCAAAACGGGTTTAAGCGTTTAGGAGGAGATTGGCTAGAAATCTATATTCTCTTGGCGCTGCCCTTAGCCTTTTTGGTGGCGGCTCTCATGGGGTTGCTGCTAGAACGAGGCGTAGTGCGCTATTTGTATGGTCGCCCGCTCGAAACATTACTAGCAACTTGGGGCGTGAGCTTGATCTTGCAACAGTTTGTCCGCAGTGTGAACTGGGTACTGGTGGCAGGTCTAGCGCTCTTTTGTCTCTTCTTTTTTGGTGGCATGTGGCTGCTGTCTCGCCGTGCGGATTGGCAACGGTTGCGGGGATGGGCGATCGCGCTCCTGTTACCAATCTCCTTTGGCATTGCGGCGGTGACAGGGAATATCCTTAGCCAAACTTATAAGCTCGCTGTCACAAAGCCTTGGTTTGGAGCCCAAAACGTCGATGTCACGGCTCCGAAGTGGCTCCGGGGCGGGTTATCTTTGGGCAGCTTGCAGATCTCCTCGGTACGTCTCTTTATCGTGGTGCTGACGATCTTTTGTGTGGTGGGCATCTATCTCTTTTTGCAGCGATCGCCTTGGGGTTTACGGATTCGCGCTGTGACCCAAAACCGCAGTATGAGCGCTTGTCTGGGTATCCCCACACAGAAGGTAGATGCCCTCACTTTTGCCTTGGGGTCTGGGTTGGCAGGGGTGGCAGGTTGCGCCCTCAGCCTCCTCGGTTCTGTTGGTCCTAACACGGGACAGAACTACATTGTCGATACCTTTATGGTGGTTGTCGTGGGAGGTGTCGGTAAGTTGGTCGGCAGCATTGTCGCAGCGATGGCGATCGGCACTTTGACTTATTTGATTGGTTCCGATGCCTTCAATCCTTTATTAGTGGCAGTGCCCAAGGTGGCTGAATTTTTTACTTTCTTCTCCAGCACCAGCATGGCGAAGGTGATGGTCTTTGCGCTGATTGTGGTGTTTCTGCAAGTGCGCCCAGCGGGGCTGTTTCCGCAGAAAGGGAGAACGGTGGACGCATAGCAATTTTGGATTGCCGATTTTGGATTGGGCTTGGCTGGGTAACGCGAGAGGCTTGGGGTTGTGGAGACAGCAATTGGAAATCGAGGAATAGATTGGCGCAGGCACCGCAAGTTGCTGATAGAGGTTGGCATTGTGGGGGCGATCGCGCTGGGCTTGATTTTGGTGATGCCGCTGGTACTGACTGGCTTCCGGTTAAATTTGTTGGGGCGGTTTCTGGCACTGGCGATCGCGGCGCTGGGAATTGATTTGATCTGGGGCTACACAGGGTTGTTGAGCTTGGGGCATGGGGTGTTTTTTGCCTTGGGTGGCTATGCTTTAGCCATGCACCTCAAGTTGCAGATTCCACCCGATGCCAGCATTCAGCTACCGGAATTCATGAGTTTGTACGGGGTAACAGAACTGCCTTGGTTCTGGAAGCCGTTCTACTTATTTCCGTTTACGGCATTGGCGATCGTGCTGATTCCGGGGTTGCTGGCGGCAGTTTTGGGATATTTGGTGTTTCGCAATCGCATTCGCGGAGTTTATTTCTCGATCCTCACCCAAGCCGCTACGATCATCTTTTTCAATCTCTTTAACGGTCAGCAGAAGTTTATTAATGGCACCAACGGCCTCACCGACTTCCGCACGTTGTTTGGCGCTACAGTCAGCGCTCCGCAAACCCAGTTTGGCTTCTACGTCCTCACGGTTCTCCTGTTGGTCGCGACTTACGCCCTTTGCCGCTGGCTGACCACGGGGCGCTTCGGTAACTTGTTGGTGGCAATTCGGGATGACGAAAGTCGGGTGCGCTTCTCTGGCTATGATCCCACCTGGTTTAAGGTGTTGGTTTTCGCCGTTTCCGCCGGACTGGCAGGCTTAGCAGGAGCCATGTTTACCTTGCAGACAGGCATCATCTCCCCCAAAGCGATGGATATTGCTTTCTCGATCGAGATGGTGATTTGGGTGGCGGTCGGTGGACGCGCCTCCTTAATGGGTGCTGTGATTGGGGCGCTTTTGGTCAACTATGGCAAAAGCTTATTGAGTGAGCGCTTCCCGGATATTTGGCTCTTTTTCCAAGGCGCGTTGTTTCTCTTGGTGGTGATGGTGTTGCCCAACGGTTTAGTGGGTTGGTTGCGCCATCAAGGTGTGCAACAACTGCGATCGCTCTTGGGCCGTCGCCCCTATGTCTCCACCTATCCAAGCCTGGAAACCGATCCTGACGTTGAGCAAGAACGACAAACCCTCAGTAAACATGATTAGGCTATCTATCTCCTTCATCCCTGTTTCCCACGCAGCACTTCCATGAACAGTAAAATTCTGGAAATTGAGAATCTCACGGTTAGTTTTGATGGCTTCAAAGCCTTAAAGCAACTCAACTTCAGCATGGATGCTGGAGAACTGCGAGTGGTGATTGGCCCCAACGGGGCGGGTAAAACCACCTTTCTCGATGTCATTACTGGCAAAGTTAAACCAACCGAAGGGCGAGTCCTGTTTAAGGGGCGCAACCTGCGATCGCTTTCGGAACACAAAATTGCCCGCTTAGGCATTGGTCGCAAATTCCAAACGCCCCGGATTTACCTCAATCTCTCGGTGCGAGATAACTTAGCGATCGCAGGCAGCCGAGGCAAGTCGGTGTTCTCGGCTTTATTTGGCCGCGCCTCCACCGCAGAACGACGCAATATTAGCAGTTTGCTAGAAACCATCGGCTTAGCGAATAAGGCAGATGGCTTAGCGGGGTTGCTCTCCCACGGTGAAAAGCAGCGCCTAGAAATTGGCATGTTGGTGGCTCAATCACCGGATTTGTTGCTGGTGGATGAACCTGTCGCAGGTCTAACTGATGAAGAAACTGCCAACATTGGGGATCTACTGTTGGCGTTGGCTGAAAGCCACTCGATTTTGGTAATCGAGCATGACATGGAATTTGTCCGTCAGATTGCTCGTAAGGTGACAGTTCTGCATGAAGGTTCGGTGCTTTGCGAAGGCAGTATTGAAGAAGTACAGAGCGATCCGCGGGTGATTGAAGTCTATCTCGGTCAACAGCCAGAGATGCAGCCAGAAATGCCAGTTGAAACGGTGAGAGAGGAGATCAACGCCCCATGATGAATTCAGTTAGTGCTGCGATCGCCCCCAATAGCGACCCAAGCCCCGCCACCACACCATCACCCATGCTCCAAGTTGCAGGCCTCAACGTCTACTACGGAGAGAGCCACATTCTGCGCCAAGTGGATCTCAGTGTTCCCGCAGGCCAAATGGTGTGTCTCATCGGGCGCAATGGGGTGGGCAAAACCACCCTGCTCAAAACCATCATGGGTTTGCTGCCACCCCGGAGCGGCAACATCTATTTAGCGGGCGATCGCATTAATGCCAAATCGCCTGACCAAAGAGCCAGACTGGGCATTGGTTATGTGCCGCAAGGACGGGAGATCATTCCTCGCCTCACCGTGAAAGAGAATTTGTTGTTGGGTCTGGAAGCTTGTAGCGATCGCAAAACTCGACAGCAAGCCGAAATTCCCGCTGAAATTTTTGAGCTGTTTCCAGTGCTCAAGACTATGCTCTCTCGCTTAGGTGGCGACTTGAGCGGTGGTCAACAACAACAACTGGCGATCGCTCGTGCCTTGATGGGCAAGCCCCGCTTACTCGTCCTGGATGAACCGACTGAAGGCATTCAACCCTCCATCATTTTGGAAATCGAAGCGGCAGTACGGCGAATTATTGCAGCAACCGGGATCTCAGTGCTGCTGGTCGAGCAACATCTCCACTTTGTCCGCCAAGCCGATTGGTACTACGCCATGCAAAAAGGCGGCATTGTCGCCTCTGGCTCAACCCAAGACCTGAGCAACGATGTGATCCAACAATTTTTGGCGGTGTAGTCCAAGCTCCGCAATCGGGCAGACGCGAATTCTCCCCAGGCTGGCATGATCAGGCATGGGGAAAGTTCATGCGTTTGAGGGAAAGCCCAATGGATGCTGTCACAATACTCGGCCTTGTCGCTGCGGCCTTAACCACTACCGCTTTTCTGCCACAGTTGCTCAAAACTTGGCGCACTAAATCAGCCAAAGATGTGTCTCTATGGATGCTGATTACTTTTTCGATCGGCGTTTTTCTTTGGCTGATCTATGGTCTTTGCATCCAGTCTTTGCCTGTGATTCTCGCTAACCTGATTACCTTGGTTTTGTCATCAATTAATCTACTTTTGAAGCTTCGCTACGAATCCTAAAAGCTACAGACAGCTGAACTGGTCTTGACTCATGCCAAGATCTAATTTTAGGCTTGGCTTAGCTTTCACCCTTTTTCGTGAGTCGCAAGCCGATCAGCAAGAGTACAGTGTTGACGGAAAGTTCTGTAACCTCAGGGCTATTGAGGGTTCGGGACATCAATAGGGTGAAATTGCAGGTGTAGGATGTGGCTCGTGAAGTTTCATTAACATGTCGGCAGTATTCTTCAATACATTTAAGCAAATTGTTATTCTCTCGACTTAAAAAAGCTGAAGCCAGACTCCTGGGAGGACTACACCACCTCCAGCCCAAAATTTTGGTGTTTACCTTCGGAGCCTCGTTAGTTCCAGTTCTCTTTCTTGTCGGTGCGGCTTGGCAATTTGGACACCAACCCCTCAAAGATTTAGAAAAAGCGCGACTGAATGACCAAATCCAAGCCTTTCGAGGCTACACCGCTGCGAGTGAGAAAGGATTGCAGGATTTAGTAGCAGGGTACGCTTTTTGGACCGATTTGTACGATGCGGTTCGACAGCGCCGCCAAGCTTGGATTCAACAAGAAGTGGCCGATCAGTTGATCTTTTCGACCGATGTGGATGTGGCGAAGATCGTGACCGAATCAGGTTTAGTTCTGGGTAGTCAGGGTGCACAGTTACAGGTACCTGCCGTACAAACCCGGATTAGCGAACTTGTGAAAACTGGCAAAACCGTTCAAGATTTGATGCAGATTGAGTCAGTGCCGCCAC
>DATNPE010000588.1:0-3721 GCA_036703355.1 Allocoleopsis sp.
CTTAAAACCAGAGCAAGTTGATCAGTTGCTCCAGGGAGTAGACCTCTTGTTGCAGCTGAGCCAGGTGCCAGAGAGCCAACTACCAAACTGGCTGCTAGAACATGCCAATGCGATCGCCACATTAATCGCAAACATCGGAACTCTATTAGAACCGCAGCCCCAACCCCCTACCAATGAGCTACCAACGCTCTCAGAGCTGATCGTTCCAGTAGAGCTCACTCCACTAGTAGTGCCATTCCCTGAAGCAGCGAACCCAGCACCTATCCTAGAAGCAGCAGTCACCGCTGAAACAGCAATCCTTGAGGGAGCAAGGGTTGCTACAGGGGCGATCGCCGAACCAACCGCTTCGATTCAGGCATCACCCACGACTAAACCCATGTCCTTTGGCACCCCAAGAGGACAGGGACTGGATAGCCAAGATCGAGTGGTTCGAGTCAGTGCCGACAACCTCAGCCGCTTAATGGGATTAGCAGGAGAATCCCTAGTAGAAGCGAACTGGCTACAGCCCTTTGCAGATTCGTTGCTGAAGCTCAGGCGACAACAAACTGAGTTATCTACTTTGTTAGAAAAACTGCAAGAATCGCTAGTGGGACAGAGCTTAAATCAGCGCAGCGAAAACTATCTCAATGCAGTGCGACAACAAGCCAGCCATTGCCGAGAGATATTAAGCGATCGCCTGAATGAACTAGAACTCTTTGCTCGCCGTTCTGCCAATTTGTCCGATCGCCTGTACCGAGAGGTTTTAGCCAGCCATATGCGTCCCTTTGCAGATGGGGTGCAAGCGTTTCCTCGCATGGTCCGAGATTTAGGCAGACAGCTCGACAAACAAATTCGCTTTGAAGTGTTGGGCAAAGCCACAGATGTAGACCGAGACATTTTAGAAAAACTAGAAGCGCCACTTACCCACCTACTCCGCAACGCAGTAGACCACGGCCTTGAGTCAGTGGCAGAGCGCTTGGCCGTTGGCAAACCCACCGAAGGTCTCATTCGTCTAGAAGCAGTACACCAAGGCGGTATGCTCTCCATTACCGTATCGGACGATGGGCGAGGCATCGATTTTGAGCGCTTACGCAGCAAGATTGTCCAGAAACAGTTAGTCAGTGCCGAAATGGCTCCTCAATTGACCGAGGCAGAGCTGACCGAATTTCTGTTCTTACCTGGGTTTTCTACCAGTGACACGGTAACTGAACTCTCTGGTCGAGGCGTCGGGCTGAATATTGTGCAGAACATGATCCAGGAAGTGGGAGGCAACCTGCGAGCGGTCTCCAAGCCAGGGAAGGGCATTACCTTTTACCTGCAACTGCCCCTAACTTTATCTGTCATTCGCACCCTCTTAGTGGAGATCTCCGGGGAACCTTATGCTTTTCCCCTCACCCGCATCGATCGCATTGTTATGGTAGAACCAGAGGCGATCGCCTTGTCAGAAAATCGCCAGTTCTTCACGATTGATCAGCAAAATATCGGCCTCATTGTCGGTCATCAAGTTCTGGACCTACCAACCCCTGCCTACGATCCCAAAGCCCTACCCGTGATTGTGATCAGCGATCGTCTCAGTTGTTATGGCTTGGTGGTCGATCGGTTTCTGGGTGAACGCGATTTAGTGGTGAGACCGCTCGATCCTCGCCTCGGCAAAGTGAAGAATATCAGTGCTGCGGCTCTGCTAGAAGATGGCTCTCCCGTGCTGCTGATCGATGTAGAAGATATGGTGCGATCGATCGATCACCTATTGGTAAATGGTCAACTCAGCCAAATTAGCCACAAAAATGAGGAGGTTGCCACTAAAGTCCAGAAGCGAGTGCTGGTAGTGGATGACTCCATTACGGTGCGTGAAATGGAGCGGAAGCTATTACAAAACAAAGGATATGCCGTCGAGGTTGCAGTCAATGGCGTAGATGGCTGGAATGCCATTCGAACGGGACATTTTGACTTGGTTGTCACCGATATTGACATGCCTCGGATGAACGGCATTGAACTGATTGCTCAGCTGAAGCAACATGCCACCCTCAAATCTTTACCCGTGATTATCGTCTCTTACAAAGATCGAGAAGCAGACCGTATGCAAGGACTAGAAGTGGGAGCCGATTACTACCTAACGAAGAGCAGCTTCCACGACGACACACTGCTGAATGCAGTTCGTGACCTGATTGGCGAGGCGATCGCATGAGAATAGCTATTGTCAATGACATGCTGCTGGCAGTAGAAGCTTTGCGCCGGGTGATTGCGACTGTGCCTGAGTATGAAGTCGCTTGGGTAGCGCGCAATGGTGCAGAAGCAGTGGCGAAAGCGGCTCAAGATACGCCTGACTTGATCTTGATGGATCTGCTGATGCCGCAACTGGATGGTGTAGCAGCCACTCGCGAAATTATGGCTCAGTCTCCCTGCGCGATCGTGCTAGTTACGGCAACGGTGAGCGGGCACGGGGCTAAAGTCTTCGAAGCAATGGGGTATGGTGCTTTGGATGCGGTGAACACGCCTATCTTGGGACCGCAAGGACAAGGAGCCAGTGGCACCGAACTGCTAGCCAAAATCGCCATGGTCGCCAAGCTGATTGGCAAATCTCCTGCCCGCAAGTCGCGATCGCCCGATCCAGTAAAGCCGATTACTTTTGCCCAAACGACACCGCCACTATTGGTGATTGGCGCTTCCACCGGAGGCCCCCAAGCGTTACGGACGATTCTCTCCCATTTTCCAGCCAACTTCCCTGCCGCCGTGGTGGTAATTCAGCACGTCGATGCCCAATTTGCTCCTGGTCTAACGGAATGGCTGGATCAGCAAACAGTAATCCCAGTTCAGGTGGCTAAACATGGGCAAACGCTGCAAGCAGGCACTGTTTCTGTCGCTAGCACCAACAATCACCTGATTGTGCAAGCTGATCTAACCCTGACTTACACATCAGAACCAGCCCAGTGCACTTACCGCCCCTCGGTGGATGTCTTTTTCAACAGCGTTGCGGCTCATTGGCCCCGTAGAGGTGTGGCCCTGTTGTTGACTGGAATGGGCAAGGATGGAGCTTTGGGACTTAAGTCGCTGCATACGGCGGGTTGGCATACGATCGCCCAGAATCGGGAGACTTGTGTAGTTTATGGGATGCCCAAAGCTGCCATAGAATTAGGGGCGGCCAAAGAAGTTCTACCTTTATCTGCGATCGCCCCTGCTTGTCTGGAGCAAGTGTTGCCTCGCTGGACGAGACGCGCCTAATTCAGGACTGGGAGCCTTTACCCTGAAGTAACAGGGTACTGTGGTTGTCAATGAAAGCTGGGCGACCCCGGCGATCGGTGGCACTGAAGCTCTCAAAGTAGCGCTGTGGAGCGGCGGGGAAGTGGGAGAAGTCAAACAAAGCGTCACCATCGGCGATGTTGGCCCAGAAGTAGCGCAAACTGGGTACCAAGGCTTCGGCCTCCTCCGGGGGTAAATTCAGCGGTGGCTGAGTCAAGAGTTTCAGCATGAATGGGTGGCTGCGATCGCCCATCCACTGGCGCGAGGCTTGTTGCAGTTGCGGCCAGTCGGGCACGGCATCCACTCGGTGAGATTCGACTTGCAGCCATTGTCTGCCCCAGCGATCGCTATGAAACTGCAACACGCGATAGGGGTGAGGATAGCTAACTAAAGAGCCAGTGGTGATCTCGTAAATATCTTGATGCTGAGCAATATCTTGCACATGCAGATGTCCGGTAAATACTAGCTGTACTTTTGCCGCTTGTAGGATTTGCAGCAAAGTTGG
>DATNPE010000589.1:0-4098 GCA_036703355.1 Allocoleopsis sp.
CCGCTGCAATACCCTGAATTGCTAGCTGTGCCCCTTTAAAGCCAAGCTGGAAGGCTGTGCCGATTCCTTGAGCAAGCTGTCTGATACCTTGCAAAACACTACGAACGGTTTGGCCTGCCCCCTCGATGATCTGGGCGACACCGCCAAAAACGCGATTGAATGCTCCCTGTAATTCAAAGGCTCCGGTTTGGGCAGCAGTGAAAATGGTGCTAAAGCCCTGACGGATTTTAGAGAAATCCCCGGTGAGAGCTGGCAAAATCCCATTGAAGATTTGCCCCAAACCTCGCCCAATTTCATAGATGGTTTTGACGATCGCGGCGATGGCTCGAACCAAGCCATCTACTACTTGGAAGATGCCTTGCACAATTTTAAAGATGCCGATCAGGATGCTGCGGATGCCAAGGAAATTGGTTGCAATCCCAATCGTTGCTAATGCAATTCCTCCCAGAACCAAAAGAATCGGACTCATGGAGGCAAGGGAGACAACCCCAAAAGCGATCGCGCTCAGTCCCAAGCTGCCAAAACTCTTGATAGCGTGTTGCACAATCCCAAGCAGATCCCCACCAAAGTTAGCAGCGGCTGCTTTGGCTTTGGCAAAGTCTAAGTTGGCGATCGCCTGAGCTGACTCACCAGCAAAGGTGAGAAATTCTCCTCGTAAAGTGGATAGACTTCCTCGAAGTTCGTCGATCCCTGGTTGGAAGAGAACTGCTAGGTTTGTATTACCACTGCGTTGCAATAGATTCCAGCGATCGCTCCACTCAGCGCTGATTGTTGTAAAGGCAGCTCCTAAACCTTGTTGGGCTTCTGTCGCGATGCTGCTAAACGTCTGCTGCATCCCCTGTCGAATTTGTTGGTTTTGTTGCTGAATGACAGGTGCGATCGCGTCAGCAGTAGGTGGTGTGGGCAGAACTGGAATTGCAATAGGGGGAGTCACTTTGGCTTGGTCTGATGCCTGCTGCATTAAGGGTGCAAGCAAGGCATCAATATTAGGCAGTTCCAATTTGGGTAAAACTGGAATCACCAGCGGTTGGGCTGCAACTCCTCCCGCTCCGCCTGTAGGAGGGGTCGGCGGCATAGGAGCGACAGCGACTTCACTCCGTTTCTTCGGAGGGGCTTGAGCTGGCACGGTGGCAGGAGGGCTAGCCACACTGACGGTTGCTAGTGCAAGTTGTGGGGTTTGAGCTTGCTGGAGGTTGGCTAAGAAGGTATCTAGTCCCTCGGTAGCATTGCCAAAGAATTTGCCTAAGCCGCTATTTTGAATGGCTTCAACTAATCCTTGAATTTTTGCAACTAACCCATCAATGAGTGAACCAAACAATTTACCAGGATCAAGTACTGCACCCAAAAAGTTGCCGACACTTTCACCAAAGCTTTGCAAGCCACTCAGCAATCCTTGAATTGTTTCTACCGCCCCTTGCCAGGAAAGGGGTATCACAATGGTGGGTCGATGATTTAGAGCATTTATCAATCCTTGGGCATTGTTGAGAGCCATTCCAACTAGTGGGAGGTTGGCAAACCAATTCACAAATCCCAGCCATGCGGTCTGGATTAGTTGAGCTGCTCCAACAAATAGAGTCACCAGGTTACGGGCGATCGCTGCCGCGACCGTACTGACTAGTGTGAGGGGAGCCAAAATAAAGCTCCGGATCACATTAAAGATGCCTTGTCCAACTGCCTGAATTGTTTCGTGGTATCGCGTGAACGCATTGATACCAAATTGAACTGCCAGAGCAACCAGCCGTAATGGATAGACAATAAAGGTGGCAATGACTTGGCCGATTACCTTGCCCGCTGACTCGCCTGTGCCTGCAAACCGGGTAAAAGTTTGGGTAGCTTGGGTAATTGCTTGACCGATGTAACTGACAATTTGTCCAACTGGGAATAATGCCTTACCAACAGGAGTCATCTCAGTCATCAATGGTTTGACCGCTGCCAGAATGCCTTCAGCGATGCCTTTCACCAAACCAAAGACAAAACCGATTGGGGCCGCGATCGCGCTGAGAACGCCACCTAGAACATTAAATTGAGGAGCTAGGATCTGAGCCAAAGCAAAAATTGTGGTGAAAGCTGCGATCGCTAAACCAACAGGCCCGGTGATAAAAGCTCCTATGGCTGCACCTAACCCCTGAATGCCTGCAACAATCCCGCCACCAGTAAAGGCGCTTACAGCTGTTTGAAAGAAGCCAGTGAGAGGCAGTAAACCTCTCGTCATGGCAACTTCCGCAATCTTGGAAGTGGCGATCGCCGATTGCAGTCCGAAAAATGCAGCTGATGCCGTAGCGACAATCGCTATCAAAGTCAGCAATCCCGCAGCAATTGCCCCTGTGACAATGATGGCTGTCTTAATTGGCTGAGGCAGTTGAATGAACTTGGTCATCAATTCTGAGATGGCATTGGTCACCTTGATGACCACCGGGGCTAGTACCTCGCCAATTTCAATCAGCACTCCCTCAGCGGCTGACTGGAAGTTGCGGAAGGAGCCGCCGATGTTGTCCTCCATGATCTTGGCTGCCTTCTGAGCCGCCCCTGCTGCCGTGAGGTTAGCCGCTGTGAGGTCTTGAATGCCTTTGATATTGGAGAGTAGAGTCTGTACTGCTGGTGTTGCCTCTGTACCAAAGATGGTCTTAATTGCTTTGAGCTGATCCGCTGCGCTCAGTTGGCTCAAGCTTCCCTGTAGATCAGTAAGGATCTGATCAATCGGTTTAATGTTGCCGCTAGCGTCAGCAATACTGACCCCTAAGTCTCGCATTGCGGTCTTTGCCATGCCAGTGGGAGCAGCGAGGCGGAGGAACATGGCTCGAAGTGCAGTTCCAGCTTCAGAGCCGCGAATCCCGGCATTACTCAGCACACCAAGCATGGCTGAGGCTTGCTCTAGCGTTGCACCAAATGCCTTAGCCGGAGGTCCTGCAAACTTGAGGGACTCTCCTAGATCCCCAACATCCAAGTTGGCCTGGTTCGCAGTCAAAGCGAGGACATCAGCAGCGTGAATGGCTTGATCCGCTCCTAATTGAAATCCTCCCAGAACCGAAACAGTGATATCGGTGGCCCGTGCCAGCTCTAAGCTTCCAGCGGCGGCGAGATTGAGGGTGCCATCGATCGCAGAGAGTTGCTGATTGGTTTTGTAACCTGCTTGACCTAGTAGAACAAAGCCAGCGGCAGCATCAGAAGCACTGAAGCGGGTAGTCGCGCCGAGGTCTTTTGCTTTCTGCCGAATTTGGGCAAGTTCTTCGTTGGTGGCTCCACTAACAGCTTTGACTTGAGACATCTGGTCATCAAAGCCAGTGAGAACTTTGATGGATTCCTTGCCGATGCCGATGAGGGGAAGTGCAGCAACGGTTGCTCCGGTCGCGATCGCCTGGGCTTTACCTTGGCGCTCAGCTGCCATTGCAGCCTGTCGTTGAGCAGTAGCAGTATCAACTTTGTTTTGGGCAATTTGCTGTTGCGATCGCAGTTGGGCTTTGAGTTCTCGCTCAGCCGCAGTATCTCCTTGGATCTGACGCTCCAGAGCTTTGAGAGAATCAATATACTGATGGACTTGTTGAGTCGCGGCTTTGAATTGGCGATCGTCATGCAGATTACCAAAATCAATGTTGCGGCTCTCTGCTCTCAGAGCCCTAAATTCTGCTTTGAGTGGCTGTAGCTGATTAGTGGCAGCTCTAGCCGCATGCTGCATATTTTGGAATTGCTGGGAGGCTTGCCTCACACCTGCTCGTGCACCTGCTCCCATACCTTTCAAGGTGTGAGTTAAGTCAGAGTTTTTGAGTGCATGGTTGAGGTGATGGACTGCCTGTGTGATGCTATTGAGTTCGGTTCGCACAGTTTTCATGGAGGCAAAGGCGCTACCTTGTACCCCGAATGAAAACTGTGCTGCTAGTCCGTAGCGATCAATGTTGTCCAAGGGCGTTATCCAAAAAAAATAGCGCCCCCACCTGCTAAGAGGAGAGGGCGCTGGCTAAGCATACCGGGTCAAATATTTATGCTGATTTTACGCTTTTATTGAAGCTTGGGATCTGTCATCACAGTTTATTGTCTTGGCTATAGCCCTTAATTAGTTGGCGATCGCTAGCTCTCTTCAGATTCAGATTCGACATCGCCACC
>DATNPE010000590.1:0-3745 GCA_036703355.1 Allocoleopsis sp.
GGCGGTGGTACTTGTTCTATGCTCAAGATTTTTTAGATATCAGTGAAAATATTCGGGCTGGTACTGCCTTAATGGTCGATCGCCTAGAAACCATGACCAAACTGGCAGGTGAAGGCCAAGTAGTGTTGCGAGCGCGATCTGATTGGCAAAGATTCCTCGCCGATCGCCCCATGTATGGCGGTGTCTACGATTGGCACACCTTGGAAGGCCCCTGTGTTCGCAAGTATGGCGATCGCTATTACTGCTTTTACAGTGGCGGACGCTGGGAAACGGATAGCTACGGCGTTGATTATGGCGTGGCAGACCATGTGATGGGGCCGTACTCAGATGCAGGCAATGAAGCAGGTCCAAGAGTTTTGCGATCGCATCCCGGTTATGTCCTCGGTCCCGGTCATAACTCCATGACGGTCGGTCCTGATGGCAAAACTGATTACATCGTTTACCACGCTTGGGATACAGGGATGGAAGCCCGCCGCATGTGCATTGACCCGATCAACTGGACAACCGAAGGGCCACGCTGTCCTGGCCCAACCTGGACACCGCAAAACATTGCTATTAGCTCCAAATAGCTCGGTTAGGTCGAAGGCTGGGGATTGCGTTCTGCATACAAGTAGTCGCAGTAAAGTGCCCAAGCCGCACCGGATAAAGCAGCTAGAGATCCGGCGATCGCCGCAGTAGCTCCCCACCCTAGCGGGCCGAGCCAATTGGTAAATTCTTTTAAAATTGCGGTGCTGCCCTTGGCCACAATGTACGCAACCCCAGTTGCCGCTACGGTCACCAACCCCACCTGGGTCAGCATTTTCATCAAGTTGCTTTGGGATAAATCCTCTTCAAAATATATCTTCCAAATTCGGGTGTACATCAGCACGTCGGAAGCGCTGAGGACCACTTGTTTGGGTAATTCACCGCCGAAAGTGGGCATTGCAACTGCCGCCCCGCTACCCACCGCATACCCTGCGATCGCCAAGGCTACATCCAGCCGCTTTTTGTCGAGGCTGCTCACGTTGTTCTCTCCTGAGGGTTGTCTGAGTAAACCATCCACAATTTTGATGGTTCTGCGAGCTATCCTAGCTTGAGACCTTGATTCCTTCCCACCCAACGCTGCCTTGAACCCAATATCTGCCCCTCTTGCCGATCGCCTGCGTCCCCGCACTTTAGATGAATTTGTCGGGCAGGAGCATATTGTTGGCCCTGGACGACTGCTACGCCGAGCTATTCAAGCCGATCAACTGGCCTCGGTGATTTTTGCGGGGCCACCAGGCACAGGCAAAACGACCCTGGCTCGAATTATTGCCAATACCACTCACGGCCACTTCATCTCGATTAATGCGGTGTTGGCAGGGGTGAAAGAAATTCGAGCAGCGGTAGAAACGGCTCAGGAACGGCGCGATCGTCACGGCCAACGAACGATTTTGTTTGTGGATGAAGTGCACCGTTTTAACAAGTCGCAACAAGATGCGCTGTTGCCCTGGGTGGAAAATGGCACCGTGATTCTGATTGGAGCCACGACCGAGAATCCTTACTTTGAAGTGAACAAAGCCCTGGTCAGCCGTTCGCGGATTTTTCAGCTCAAATCCCTCACCGCTACGGATTTAGTCAAGGTGGTGCACCAAGCTTTGACCGATGCTGAACGAGGCTACGGCGATCGCGCCATACAGATCGATCCAGAGGCGCTAGACCATCTGGTGAATGTGGCGAATGGGGATGCTCGCAGTCTGCTCAATGCTTTGGAACTGGCTGTGACAACCACGCCTCCTGATTCTACAGGCACGATTCACATCGATCTGGCGGTGGCCGAAGAGTCGATTCAGCAACGGGCGGTGTTGTATGACAAAGAGGGAGACGCACACTTCGACATCATCAGCGCCTTCATCAAAAGTCTGCGGGGCAGCGATCCAGATGCAGCCCTTTATTGGCTGGCTCGGATGGTCTACGCCGGGGAAGACCCGCGATTTATTTTTCGCCGCATGTTGATTCTGGCGAGTGAAGATGTGGGACTGGCAGATCCGGAAGCTGTCGCTAGAGTCAATGCCTGTGCTGCCGCCTTCGATCGCGTCGGGATGCCCGAAGGTCGCTATCCTTTAGCCCAAGCGGCTTTGTATTTAGCCACAGCCCCAAAATCTAACAGTGTCATGGGCTTTTTTGATGCCTTAGCTGCCGTAGAGCGAGAACGGGAAGCCGAGGTGCCTGCTCATCTCAAGGATGCCAATCGCGATAAACACAGTTTTGGGCATGGAGCCAATTATCTGTATCCTCATGCTTACCGCGATCATTGGGTGGCGCAGCAATATTTACCCACAGCGCTGCAAGGGCAAGTGTTTTACCAACCTTCGGAGCAAGGATTTGAGGCGGAGATCCGCACCCAAGTAGAACGTCGGCGGGAAGCGCAACTGGCGGCCCTGGCGGGAGGCTTCACGGTAACGGCTCCCGAAATTCTTACCTATAGTCCTACGAATAAAGCTCAGGAACGGTGGCTGCAACGCACCTTGTCGCAAACAGGAGAACGGTTGGCTCAAGTCCGCGATCGCCTGTTTGCTTTGGCCCAACCTCAGCGACACCAGATCGTTTTGGAGCTGAATGGCGGTAGCGGTTTACTCACCTGGGAAGCGCTGCGCCGAGTCCCGGAAGGTGCTGTTTATGTGCAAGTGCCCACTGCTAAAGATGTGGAGCGACTCCAAGCGCAAGCCGCAGCATTACCAGAGTTGTTACGACCGATGCTGCTGCAAGGCACTGTGACGCAACTGCCAGAGCTACTAATGACTCAAGCTTCCCAGATGCGGTTTGATCACATTTTGGGCCGCAACGTCCTCATGGCCGAAGCAGACAAAGCCGCACAGATTCGTACCTGGCTACCTTTTTTGCAGCCTGAAGGCAAAATTACCCTAGCGGAAACGGTTTCTCGCCAGACTCAGCGGCTCTATCGTTTACTGGAGGATGCCAAAGTTGAGCCTGAGTTATATCAACGCTTGATGATGGCGGAAGAAGCCATTTACACTGAGACCAACGATCCGCGGATGACTTGGGACAGCGCTGACCTTCAACTCATGTTTGAGCAGGCAGGATGCAAGACCCACGTCGAAACTGTGCAAACTAGTGCCGAGATGTATATCTCTGCGGCTTTGATCGAGCGGTGGTTTGCGATCGCTGCTGAGTCTCCTACCTATGCCATCTACCTCAGCCGTTATCTCTCTAAAGCTGAGATAGATGAGGTTGGCAAGTTATTTCAGCGCTACTTACAAGACCGAACGGTGCCTTGGGAAAGCACGATCGCGTTTGTGCAAGCAGTTCAACGATCTACTTGAGATTCCTAGGTCGATTCAGACTGTTGTACATCATCGACATCATTGGATCAGCCTGAGAATGAGAGTAATACTGGGCTGCTTTAAGCAGGCGCTGGCTCAGAATCAAGCCAACAATCAAAGCGGCCAGTTGCAGTTGCCACGGAGCTAGAATCAGGCCGAATAGTACGCCTGTAATGGCTGTGACGGCGGACAAAATCGCGATCTCGTCACAGGATCGTTCGTAGATGAAAAATGCAGTTGCGGCAATTCCCAACGGAGCTAAGAACAACCAAGACATAGTCAACACGTTCTTAATCACTGCTAGTTAAGATGACTTAACTATTGGATCAAGGTAGCATAATATTTGTTAATCTCTCTCCGTACAACGAAATAAGTTTTAAGTTAGAGACAACTCGACTCGTCAAAACTCACTCTCAGTCTGGAGAAAGGGTTTTTCAGCTCGA
>DATNPE010000591.1:0-7720 GCA_036703355.1 Allocoleopsis sp.
CGGTTCCACATCAGCACCCCTTCTCGGACAGCGTCACGATATTCTAAGGGCACTGTGTTCTCGATCCAAAACACAATCGGTTGCTTGGGAGGCGACAAAGCTGCGTCGGGGTCTTGTTTCTGCAAGTCCCAGCGATTGATGTAGCGAACGAAGGGTTCTCGGCGATTATCATCAGAAAAATCTTGATAGGCCGTGATGAAATAACCGATGCGATCGTCCGCCAAACGAGGCCGATAGGGATTGTTTTTGGGCAACTCAGACAAGCTGTAGTGCACCCGCAAGGTCAAGGCTCGGCTGTCAGGTAGCGTATTCACATACCCAGGGTCACTATCTCCGCCACCACCCGAAAAGCCGTACACTGACTCAATCTCAACATTAAAGGGAAATGCCTTGGTGGGGCCAAAATAAGACTTGTTGGAGTCGATGCTGTAGGGGGCCTCTAGCATCCAGCTCACCATTGGGGTAAGGCCCGCAAAGTCATTCAGCAATAGAGGGCCTAAGTCAACCAGAATGGTTTTGCGTTTGGGGTGAATACTTTTAATCGGCAGAGAGGCCAGGACAGAGTCACTAAAGGAGCGGTCAATCGATCGCTGGAGTGGGTCGCCAGCACGGGTACGGAAGTAGGTGTTGGGCACCACAAAATGGATGTTTTGATTGACCCGACGGAACTGAAAGAGACAGTCTCCGGTGGGCAAGCCACTGTAGAGGCCGCTTTCTCCAATCCCAGATTCTAAGGTCATGGTGGCCAAGAAGTTTTGATTCAACTGTCCTGGCTTGATTTCAGCGTAGAGTTTACCTGTCTCTTTGTTGCGGTAGAGGGTAAACAGCCCACTGATTTTTTGAGTTTTCTTAATGACTTTATCGAAGGATTGCAGATCGGGTAGGTCTGATGCCTCGTCTGCATCTTCGGAGGCATCGTCCGCTGCGGCGATCGCAAATGGTTGAGAGTTAACTAAGCTTGCAGTATTTCCCGCTGCCTGGTCCAAAGCCTGATTGCTTGATTCAACCAGGGGTGGGATAGTAGCTGGATCGCTCGTTACGAGTGTGGAGTTGGGTGCGATCGCTGCACGAGTACTGACATTGGGTTCGTAAGCCTGGACTAGACCTACTCCTAAAAATAGAAATAAGCCACAGAGAAAAGCGATATAGAACGAAAACTTTTTCATTTCACCTACTGCGCCCCTACTGCCAATGACGAAAAGGTGAATGGTGCGGGAGGGTAGGGAAAACTCCTGCACCATTAAGGGAAGCATTCATACTAAAGCTATCCCCAAATAGCAGGGGAAATAGCGCAAATTTAAACCAATCTACGGATTGTCCTACCTAAGACTCTGTATGGAATCCAGTCAGTACTCCATAGATGGCCCAAATCGCCATTGCCCGCAAGTAGTGGCTGGCTCGAAACGTGCCATTGGCAGTGATCGCTTCAGGGGTGCGGAATTGCAAACCGTGAGTATAGATTTGCTGGACTACTGCCTCGGTCAGTTGGAATGCTTCGGCTTTCATCTCCATCTGTAGCAAAAAAGCAGCGAGTCCGAAATTAATGCCCGTCCAAACTTCTAAGGGATGAGTGGCTTGGGGGTTTTCGGGCGAGCCATCGGGTTTGACACCATTGGCGGCTCCAAATTTCCCGTCAAAGAACTTTAAAAAGCAGGCTTCATAGACGGTATTTAAGGCTGACTGAGCACACTCTACCGGGACGACATCTGGCAAGCTGAGCAATCGGGCGTAGAACTGACCACAGAGCTGGTCTGCCATCACCACATCGGAGCCACTTTCACTGTCGAGGCGGTAGTATTGACCGTTCCAGAGCTTAGCTTGGTAGAGGGGACGCGCTTGAGCCAGCCAAGTTTGATAAGTTGCGATCGCCGCTTCCATCTCACTATTCGAGTTCTCTGACTGTTGAAGCAGAATTCGACCAATCGCGATCGCTGCTTCCAAGGCTGCAATCCACAACGCTCCACAGTAGGCACTAATTCCCTGCAATCGCCAATCATCAAAGGTTTGGTCAGGAGCACCGGAGTTTTCCGGGATGCCATCGCCATCGAGATCAAAGGTTTTAAGATAAGCCAGTGCCGCGACAACCGAAGGCCAGCACTCTTCTAGAAACTGGATATCCTTGGCCCCGGTGAGTAGGTAGTCTCGGTACACCTGCAAGACAAAATCGGAGGGCAAGTCTTTCCAAAGATTGCAGTCTTGGTAGCTGGTGTAGTTGGTCTTCTCCCAGACATGCTCGTTCGGTGCGCCTAAATCGTGAGGTGTGGCATTGGCAATTTTTCGCAATGCGGTTGGGCTTTCTGCGCCGATGGTGTAGTAGTAGCCAATGACACGGGTGCGATCGTCAGCAGCAGGAATTGCGCGGGCAAAGGCTCGCATCACCGATTTTTCTAGCTCTGGCCACAGCATCAGCAGCCCAAAGGAGCCATACAATCGCACATCCAAGCTTTCGTACCAGCGATAGTCAATGCATTCTAGGACTGCAAATTGGCCGATGGGATCGCGATCGCTCGCTGCACTCCACAGCGCCCCGCCATCCGTGAGGTCGTACAGCTCATTAAACAGCGCCATCTTGAACCAGTCAGGCAAATCGGTTCGCTTTAGAATCGGTTGCTGCCACGCTTGAATTTTGGCGTTCCAGTCTTCGTAGTGCTTCAGGGCTGTCCGCGCCATTGACCAAGCATTTTGTCCACTGCGACCAAAGAAGTCGGTATAGCGGCGGTAGTACTCCACCCCAGCGGCAAACTCGGTAACCGGAAAGTCCCAAGTCAGCACAAAGGGAATTTGACGCGACTCACCGGGGGCGAGGGTGAAGCGGATGGCGATCGCGGCTCCGACTTGTTCTCCTGCTGCCGCTGAAGTTTCGTCGCTACAGTCGGCCAAAGAGCCATCTTGGGCAAAGGTCTGCCAAATCTCGGCTCCGTCGCCCACTGGATTCCAGCGGGTATGGTAGAACACTTCTGTCGTGTAAGGCGGTGCGAGAGACGCGATCGCCCATTGCCCTTCTCCTTCCTGAGGATTGGCGTTAGGGTCTCGGCCTGCTCGGTCTAGCAAGCACCCCACTCGATGCCGATCTACCACCCACTGATTGAAGTTGCCCTGGCTCTCGCCTAAACGTGGCTGGTAGTCATACACAGGGCTGCCATCATCTCGCACTCGCACTTCTGGCGACTTGTTGGCATTGGTAAACCAACCCACCAGGTTTTGCCAGGTCAGCATGATGCTGAGGGTGATCGGTTGATCGGTGGGATTATAGGCAGTCCATTCAAAAACTGCGATCGGATAACTGGCTTCCTGGTAATTATGTGCCCAAATCGGTGAGAACTGTTGGCAGGTGAGTTCGGCTTGCAACACACCAGAGTAGACAAACCAACTCCTGGGATAGAGCGCGTGATAGGTGCCAGACTGTTGGGGATACCATTGCCACTCGGCTAAGCTGCCATCAGAAGGAGTTTCGGTGCAGAGGGCATAAGCTTGAGGGGTGGCTGTGCCCACTTGCTCGAACACGCTGAACTGACAGGCTGGCATGGATTGAAAAACATGTTCTCCACCGTCGATGTGCCAGAGATTAAAGTCTCCCCGTGAAGAACGACCGAGACAACCCGCGCCAAAGCCGCCTAAAGGCATACCATGCCAGGGGCCGTCATCTAAATTGCTAGGGTAGCGAACGGTGTAAGGCTTGTCCCAACTGAGACCAATAGGCCGTTGCCAAGCACAAGCAGGAATTGCTGAGAGAGGATGCTGATTCGTCATCCCCCGATTTTAGAGGCTGCTGCCTCACTTGAAAATTCGGGAGTTAAAATTCTGAAGAATTTACTGAAAGCGATATACAGAAGTTGTGGGTGTTTCCCAAAGCAGCGTGGCATTTCCTGAGAAGGGTTTAGTTGGCGCAACTTTGAGTGCAGGCCAGAGATTATCTTCTAAAAATTGATAGTAAAACTTGGAATGTAGGGTGTAGTTGCCTGATTGACATTCGGCGCTAATCTTGAAGAATTTTTTAGTGATGTAAGTATCAAGATAACGGTAGGGATGGTTAACTTTTCTCCAGCCTCTAATGTTGCGATCGCAAATTGTAGAACCTGCTGGCAGTTGATTCATGACCTCAACCATTTCTTGAGTGGTAATTACTCGATTGGTGCCATATTTACCAGCTAGATATTCATGATCCATATTCAAATTGATGCCAATTGAAACCACAGCCCCTAATAGCAAAGAGAAGATTGTGAGATTGCTAACTAGAGTTTTGGGTTGGGAATGAGTGCCTAATGCTGCCAGACTGAGAACAGTAAAAATAATCGGACTAGACAGAATTGGCATTTTGAAATGGATGGGGTATACACCTGTATGATTCGAGGCGGCATAAAAATAGACCAGCCAGGTAAAAGCTAAAAAAGCAAAAATAGTTTTATTACCTTTAAACTTAACGCTACCTAGAAGTAGAACTAAAAATAAAAATGTAATGGCAATAATCGTAAAGAACCAAGAAGCATTGAGAAAATAAGCTTGTCTGCCTAATTCTGCATAATTGAATAGAATTCTGCCAATTTTCTCCCAGGGCATATAAGCTTGAACTTCTCGGTTGGAATTGAAGACAGTGAGGAGGATTTCCTTGGTGTTCACCCAACCACGGCTCACTTCACCTTTCCAATAAGGCAGCAAACAAATGATCGCCGTCCCAATGGAAACAAGGGGTAGTAAGCATTGCCGCGATCGCTTCCGGTTTTTCGCAATAAATAAAATAGAGCTGGCAATGAACACAACAGGCATCACGAACATGGTGCTGGAGTGTAAGCTGACCAGGATAGCTAAGACCACGCCATAAACTGCCCAGGAGAGTATTTGTAGCTTTGTGGAAGCGTTATTTTCTAGTTGAAATTGGTAGAGCAGCACAAAACAAATTAAAAAGAACGGAATCGGGCTAGGGTTCCATTCATAAGTGCTTAAGTAAACATCAACGAATAAACTGCTATGCCAGAATCCTGCCAAGCCTGCCAAAAATAATCGTTTGGTGGGAGTTAAATTTTCTAAAAGTTGGTAGACCAAGTAGATTAAAAGTGGAATTGATAAAAAAGAAAATAAAGCATTCGGTAAAGCTTGAAAGGCTGGCTCAGGCCCCAAGATTGTAAACGGAAACACTAAATAGTAATAAAGTGGCAATGTGTTAAAACCACCAATTGAAGAAGCTGGTCCCAAACTCGGCCAAACTCCTTGCCACATTTGCATGTAGATATTGGCATCTCGGACTTGGTCGGGCGAGAATCCTACATCAAAGGTGTTGTACTGAAACACACTCATGACTCGGCTAAAGAAGCCAAAGCCGATCGCTAGAAGAATGAGAATTTTTCCGGCTAGTTCGGTTGGGTTGGCAGTATGCGTGAGGAGCAGTTTTTTAATCATTGCTATCTCAAAAATGATGAGTAATCCAGGTGCTGAGGTAGAGCTAAGCAGGTAAGGTTCATCACCCGTTGACCGAGGCGGAACTGGAGTTGTGAGCCTGGTGCGCCGACTAGAGTTTGAGTTTCCTCCATTTGTCTGGGCAGATGTCCTTAGTTTGAAACGTAATAGATTCGTGGGGGCAACGAACTGAAAGCTACGAACAGGACTGTTGCCAGGTTGTTTTGTTGCCAATCGATTGGGATTGACCACGAGGAACAGTTTTCTCGTTCATGAAGCGGATTTCAAAGTTTTTTAGTTGTTTTAGCCCCTGGTGGTGGGCATTCCAATTCCGACAGAGATATTCGCCGTAGTAGGGATAGAGTTTCTTGCCAATGCCTCGATTCAGGTTAATAAAATAGGTGCGCCATTGCATGTTGTGGTAGATGGCGTTGCGCGTCTGGGCAGTTGGTTTTTCATAGGAGACAGGAGCACCGTTTCTGAGCACATCCACTTCTGTACCATCCGCTAATCGACCGGGAATCACATACCAGCCATCATCCCTAGGGGGAGAGGGGGCAAAAATACTCCAGGACTGATCAAGACGAGTCACGCGACTAATCCAATCTACAGAGTTGAGAGTCTTGCGGTTAAAGACTTCGGGGGCAAAGCTACGCAGATTCCAGACAAAGGTGTAAGCAAACAGCAACAGTGTGAGCAGATTCAGGGGACGAGACGATCGCACCTCTATCGGGCGGAACTTGAAGGGTTTGGTGAACTTCCCGGCAGTGCGACGATTAGAAGCAACCGTTTCATAAAACTTGGTGCCAACCGCCATTACAGGTCGCCAGCGCAGCACCGGAGTTAGGAACCTGAATACAGGAGACAGAGAGCAGATATAGGCGATCGCCTCGAACTTGTAATGTCTGCGTTCTTGCCAATCCACCACCACCCAGGAATTGTAGGTTTGCATATCTGCAAAAATGCTGGGATCATCCTGCGCCATCAAAAGAGGGATATTGGGCAACAGGAGAAAGGTGCGAAGGAGATGAACGACTTTTTTGCAGAAGCCGCATTCACTGTCGTAATAGATCCGCAATCCTGCCCGCTCTGGCGTATACAGACGCTTGCCCCAACTGTCCCAAACCTCACTAGGGATAAACACCAACCAGCAAAACACACTCAAAACTGGAAAGATGCCAATCTGGAGACTGAGACCAAAACCAATATGCAACGCAATAAACGTGAGAATGGTGGCACAACGGAACCAAGCGGTGCGAAACGGGACAAAGAGAAATAAAGGCCCGATCCATTCCAGCCAGAGCGTGCTTAAGGTAAAGAAGGTGAGCAGCGGTGGAAATTTCAACAGAAATTGGCCGAAATGAGTTGCATACTGGTCAAAGCTGAGGGCGTAGTAAACGGCATCTCCCTGAGGCCACCAAATCGGGCTAGTAGTTTTGAAAGCGGCGGAAAACCAATAGACAAAGCAGATTTGCAAAGTGAGCGCTAAGGTGGCTCCCGAAAGGATACGTTTGGGGAGTGGTTTAGGAGAGGTGTTAAGGGCACGCTCGATCGAGTAGTAGGCTCCCAGCGGCAAAAACATACACCAAAACAACAGCGCTCGCAGCACATCATCTGCCGCAAAGATCAGTGCTGGATTGCGGTTGTGGAGTGAGACGACCAAGGCCCAGGAGGCGATCGCAGCGAGGCGAGTTTGGTAGCCGACCAAAAGCGCTAAGGCCATGCCGCCAGCCAGTAGAAAAATCAAAACTTGCACCAAGAGCTGACCACTAATGGCATGGATTGACCAATAGCCTGGTTTCCACAATTCCTGCGTGAGGAGTGATCGCGGCAAGACACCTGCATCGGTGTAGTGAGCTACTATATCTCCCGAACGAATGAACAAATCTGTGAGCACCAGGAGGGCGATGCCAATGCGAAAGAGAGCCAAGGAGCGCAGATCTAAGCCAAATAGTTCCTCCAGCTTGTTCCTGGTCTTGATGAGAGACTTGTTTTTTTGCGCCTCAGCCACCATACTTCAACCTCTGACATCTCTTTTGTTAAATTCGGGCTTAAACGGGATTGGAATATTTTTTCAATAGGGCAATCGTCGAGGATAGCTAGGGACAGAACGCCGCGATCGCCTGGTTAACCGCTGCCAAGCTTGCCGCACAGGTTGCCGAGTGGGGGTGGGCAACCACCGTAGCAGACCACTCGCTAACCAATGACCCATGACTCGCAAACGATGGCGCAGTGTGGGCATACGTTGGAGATAAATCCAATGGCGAATCACACAGGCGATCGCGCCTTGCAAGGTGAGGCCAAAGCTCCAGACCACAGCGGCATTGGT
>DATNPE010000592.1:0-15960 GCA_036703355.1 Allocoleopsis sp.
CGAACCCACACCTGCCAAAGTTCTCCCACGCAATCTGGCAGTGCCTTTCTATAAAATCGCTCAAAGGCTAGGGCGACCTCCTGTTCTATCCTATGCTTCTTATGCTTTGGATAACTGGGTGCGGATTAATGAGGCAGAGCCAATGGAGCTGGGCAATATCCTGATCGCCCAGAATTTTTTGGGTGGATTAGACGAAGATTGGTTTATCTTGATTCACATTGATATTGAAGCTAAAGCAGCTCCCGCGATCGCCGCTGTCCCTGAGGTTTTGGCGGGTATTGCTCATCATGATATTTCAGTTGTGATCAACGGTTTGGAATGCATCAAAAGTGCTTGGCTCCAGATTAATCACACCATGAAACGAATGCCAGAAGCCTGCGATCCTTATATTTACTACAACCGGGTACGACCCTATATCCACGCCTGGAAAAATAACCCTGCTTTGCCAGAAGGATTGATTTATGAAGGGGTAGAGGCTTACAGCCACCAGCCGCAGCATTTTCGGGGAGAAACCGGAGCCCAAAGTGCGATCGTGCCCACAATGGATGCTTTGTTCAATATTACTCATGAACCCGATCTCTTGAGAGAGTTTCTGATGGAAATGCGGGACTACATGCCACCCAGGCATCGAGCTTTCATTCAGGCCGTGGAGCAACAGTCAACCCTGAGAGAGTTCGTCAAGTCTCATATGGGACAAGTGCCACAGCTTCAGAGTTTGTATGATGATTGTGTCTCCCTTTTAGAAAAATTCCGAACTCAGCATCTAGAGTTTGCAGCTCGCTATATTCATCAGCAAACGGCTAAAGCCAACAATGCGATCGCGGTCGGCACCGGAGGCACTCCATTTATGCAATATCTAAAGAAACATCGAGATGAAAGCGCTCAACATCTGTTGCAGCATTCAGAGTTGCAGCATCCAGAGAAGACCTGATCTCCTAGCCCTCTCTAAGAAAGAGATTTAGAGAGCTTACTAATTTTTTACAAAGTGAGTTAACTATGGTGATATTTGCGGAACGGATGAACCATTTGGGCACTGAATCTGCTTTTGAAGTGCTCGCCAGAGCTAAAAAGCTAGAGGCACAGGGCAAAAGTGTGATTCACCTAGAAATTGGGCAGCCTGATTTTCCCACCCCTGCCAATATCTGTGAAGCGGCTTGCCGAGCCATGCAAGAAGGATATACAGGCTACGGTCCAGCGGCTGGCCTACTAGAATTCCGCAAAGTCATTGCTGAATATATTGCAGCAACCAGAGGCGTAGAAGTTGATCCGGATGAAATCGTGGTGACACCGGGAGCCAAACCCATTATCTTTTTCACAATTTTGGCCTTAGTCAATGCAGGCGATGAAGTCATTTATCCCAATCCCGGATTTCCGGTTTATGAATCCGTCATCAACTTTGTGGGAGCCAAAGCTGTACCCCTACCGTTACGCGAAGAAGTGGATTTTCGCTTTCGGATTGAGGATTTGGTGAATGCGATTTCCGATCGCACCAAACTACTAATTATCAACTCTCCTCAAAACCCCACTGGAGGCTTGCTGACCGCAGAAGATCTAGCCGCGATCGCAGACCTCGCGAATCAACATGATTTCTATATCCTCTCCGATGAAGTTTATTCTCGGATGGTTTATGAAGCAACGCACCAAAGTATTTTTAGTTTGCCAGGGATGAAAGCCCGAACCATTCTGCTCGATGGACATTCTAAAACCTACGCAATGACAGGTTGGCGCTTAGGATATGGCGTGGCCCCCCAGGCGATCGCAGAAAAGATGGTGCAACTGATGATCAATTCCAATTCTTGCACCTGTTCGTTTACGCAAATTGCGGGAATGGAAGCGCTGACTGGCCCCCAAACAGCGGTGGAACAGATGATGGTTGAATTCCAAAAACGGCGAGATGCCATTGTTGAAGGCTTAAATGCGATCGCCGGAATCCAATGCCGCAAACCCGCAGGGGCTTTCTATGTCTTCCCTAACGTCAAACAATTACCACTTCCTGCCGATGCTCTAGCTGATTATCTTTTACAAGAAGCAGGGGTTGCAGTGCTCTCTGGTACTGCATTTGGTCAATATGGAGATGGTTACTTAAGACTCTCCTACGCCAATTCTCTAGAAAATATCCATGAGGCATTAGAACGGATTCAAATAGCAGTGGATAAGCTTAAATAGGAGTTGTTTCAACATTCAAGGACAAAGATTGTTTGTCTATAGATGAAGCATTGTTAGTTTGGAGTGCTGCTCTTGAGAGTGCCTATGTTCGTCCCGCATCTTGGATTAGTTGGGCCGACGCAGAAATTCTTCGCTTGGAATCACCACCGTTTTGGTTACTAGAACTGTCTTTAACTCATACAGTTGACGAAGCTTTAACAGTCATTTGGCAGTATGGTTGCAACTGTTTGTCCCCAAATGTTTGGAATCGTATCGACTACACGGGATTGTACTTAGGTTTCTTGTATCTACGCTTCGAGCGCAATGAGTTGAAGTTGGAAGAGCTGTTATACCTTTCTGGACAAAGAACAGATAGAGATAGATATGAAATAGACTGTGAAGAGTTTTATCTGCTGCTTAATGAGATTGATGGTGGTGGGCCAACCATACCAAGCGATCGCCCGCTAGTAGAGAGAGTCAAAGAACTATATGCACCAATGGTAGAATCAGTGAGAAATTATTTGTCTACATTGCCAGCGATCGCAATAGCATGAGTACTTATGAGTGTACAAGTATCTATGATGTATTGGATGCTTTGCGAAAGTGTCCTGGTATGTATTTAGGCAATAGAGGCAAAAAGTCATTTGTCGCTCTAATCGCATTTATTACAGGATTAGACTTTGCAGAACTAGATGAAGGTGAGCCGCCATTTTGGAAGTTTAGTCGTTGGATTACAGGGCGCATTGAGGGAATGTCAACAACGCTTCCTTGGGAATGGATGGATGAGAAATACGGTAGTGAACAAGCATTTGAACAATTCTTTAATCTACTAGATGAATATCGTACATGTCGGATTATCTGCGTAGCTAAGACAACTATTCAAGTTCATAAATCGACTTTCCACAATAGTGAACCTATCAATTCAGAGAAGCCCATAGAAGTCTATATTGCTCAGTTTGTACCGTCCGATGTTTACTCTCTAGTTGAAGTTTACATAAATAAGCGCTATGAGTACTTTCCGTATCATAAATCTATTCATGAAGCCAAGGAAAAGGCTAAATCTCAATGGGGAGTTTTGGACGATGAGTGGTTCGGCACTTAAGATGGAGATATCAATACGATTGCTAATCTCCTCAATCTTTGATTTTCTCAACTTCTGTGAGACGTAAAGCAGCAATATTTTGGCAGGAGAAAGTAGCTCCACCTTCACATCGACGGTGAATTAATTCTATAATCTGTCCTGTTGAATTTCTGAAAGGCCACTGACACAGGCAACCATCATCTTGAGGTGCTACCGATACAGGTACAAAGCCTTTTCTCTGCCATAGTTCTGCTGCTGTATTGATATCCTCCGTACGCAGAGCAACATGATGAACCGCATTTAGACCTCGTTCTTGTAAGAAGCGATCGAGCTGATCATTTGGTGTGTGAGGAGCAGCCAGAACCAAGATACCGCCGGATGGCATCAGGACTGAGAGAAAATACATCGTCAGGTCATCCGGAAAAGAGGTTAAACCTGAGCAGAATTCTTGCGGCCATATTCCTGGGCCTTCAATTGCTCTCGCACCATACTGAATCAAGCGATCGCCATATTGAGCTAGAGCTAGGGCATTGGAGAATAGCATCACCAGGTGATCCACCATCACCCTTTCACCAAATAAAATTGTCTCAAATGAAGCATCTAAAAACTCAGGTTCTCTACCTACCTCCGTGTAAGAAAGTAGCCCATTGGCTTCCACAAAAGGTGGTTCATGAATGGGTTGAGCCTGAGTTGAAGTGCGATCGCGCATAGAGTAGGACATAACGATATCCCTCCTAAGCTGCTAAATGGATTTAGGCAGGTAATGCCAAATCTCTCGGAGCCGAATATGATTGAAATGGATGAGCTTGCTGAGCCGCTACGACGGATAGACCTTGCCGAGTTAGGGCAGCGGCAGTGTGATTCACAGCATCAACCTTGTCTAAAAAATTCAGCGTCAAGTGTTCCCAATCGCCAGCAGCAATAATTTCTGACTTATCGCGGAAGTAATCAAGGATATCTGAAGGATGCGATCGCGTTGGCTCAATCTCTGGATCTCCGCCTTCATGTTTTGCTGAGATGTTAGGAATATGTCGAGCCAACGCCAGTAAATCCTCTCGACGATCGTAGGGCTGGCGAACAATACTCTTCCAAGTCTCCGTGATGTGATGTTCAAAGCGGACTAAATGCTCGAAGTCTAGAGCTTGACGCAGTTGAGCTGTAATTTCGATCGTTTCGTTATTAACCGAATTGCTCCAGTTAAAACCCACTAGCGGCGTACTGCCATCTTCTCTCGCAAACAGCTTGGCACCAAGCAGAGTCCATAACGCTGAATAGGGATTGTCATTACCCATGAATACAGAAATTTTGAACTCAATATCGATACCCAAACGATGTAAGAGATAGCCCAGCAACACTGTACCTGGATTTAGGTTCAAGACCTGGCGAATGCCATAGTGAGTGTAGTAGAAAAGATATTCATCTAGCCATTGCAGCGCGTGCTCGTTTGGCTGACCCACACCGCCAAAGTAGCCAGTAATGGTGGTAGGTCCGCCCAGATGCACATTCGAGCCATCTGTGCCTTTAGTATCTAGGGTTTCTACAAAACTCGCCCCGATGATTTGCATGGCAGCAGCGATCGCCGGGAGATCTCCATCGGCGGCCTGTTCTCGCATCTTCCGCACTTTAATGAAACGTCCGGGCAAAAGAGATTTCTGGGCGATCGCACGTTTAGCGATTGCAATCAGCCAAGGAAAATATTGGCAAGCACTCACTTCTAGCGTCACCGCAAACTCATCCTGAAAATTCAGGCGATCGCTCGGCTCTCCTAATAGTTGGCGACGATACTCAGCAATGCTAACAAAGGCTCCTTGCTCTACCTGCGCTTGTAACCATTGCAAATCTGCTAAATACTGTGGCTGAGTTTGCTTCACCTGCTGAAGGAGAGATGGCAAATACATCGCCTCCTGAGCTTTGGCGTTGATCTCCTCAGGAGTGCCATACTTAGCAACCACAGCTAGGAAATCATTGATGACCTGCATTTCTGGATTCAGCAAGACAGCATTAATCGCATCCAAGCGATCGCCCGGAATTCTCAATCGTTCTCGGAGATCTTCCATCATAAAAATCACCTAAATCACACCATGTTTTCTGCCGACTCGAGTAAAGGCATCAATGCAGCGATCCAGATCTTCCTGCATATGGGCAGCCGAGAGCTGGACTCGAATCCGAGCTTGGCCTTGAGGTACCACCGGATAGCTGAACCCGATCACATAAATGCCTTCATTCAACAAATCCTGCGCCATCTCCTTTGCCAACTTGGCCTCATAAAGCATGATCGGCACAATCGGATGGATACCTAATTTGATGTCAAATCCACGATCGCTCATCTGCTGCCGAAAGTAGTGCGTGTTCTCCATTAGGCGATCGCGTAATTCACTGGTTTCGTTAAGCAAATCTAAAACTCGGATACTGGTGTAGGTAATGGCAGGAGCCAAAGTATTCGAGAACAGGTAAGGCCGCGATCGCTGCCGTAACAGATCCACAATCGCTTGATGAGCCGCTGTAAACCCACCAGAAGCGCCACCCAAGGCTTTCCCTAACGTGCTGGTGATAATATCTACTCGCCCCATCACGCCACAGTGTTCGATCGAGCCGCGTCCTTTTGCGCCCAACACTCCAGTAGCGTGGCTATCATCCACCATCACCAAGGCATCATATTTTTCTGCTAAATCACAGATTTGCGCTAGCTTGGCAATCTCTCCATCCATGCTAAAGACCCCATCTGTAGCAATCAGCCGCATTTTAGCGCTCTGAGCCTCTTGCAGAACTTGCTCCAATTCCTGCATATCACTATGGGCATAGCGATACCGCTTAGCTTTGCACAGCCGAATCCCATCAATGATGCTGGCATGATTCAGAGCATCACTGATTACCGCAGAGTCAGCATCCAGAATCGTTTCAAACAATCCTCCATTGGCATCAAAGCAAGAGGTATAGAGAATCGCATCCTCCATGCCCAAAAAATCTGCAATTTTAGCCTCTAGTTCCTTATGGATGCTCTGAGTTCCACAAATAAATCGCCCAGAGGAGAGACCAAACCCATACTTAGCAACTCCCACTTGCGCCGCTTCTACGACATCGGGATGATTAGCCAATCCCAAGTAGTTGTTAGCACAGAAGTTCAGCACCTCCCTACCACCCTGAACCGCAATTTCAGCTCCTTGTGGCGTTGTCAGTACCCGTTCTTCCTTACTCAGACCTGATGCATGGATTTCATCCAAAATGCTCTGAAAAGTAGCTTTAGAGGAAAACATGATTGATTAAAACGTGTTAAATGGGTTTGCAGAGGGTTAGAAGTCAGGAGTCAGGAGCCAGAAGTCAGGAATCAGAGTTGGAAGAGAGAAGTTGGAGGGGGAAATTGGCAGAGCGTTTTGGGAATCTTAGATGGTGCGGCTATGAGTTGAGATCTACAATGGCGCTGGCACCTGCTCGAAGTTTTCAAGATTTGATTGTTTGGCAGAAAGCTCATCATTTTGTGCTTTCGGTATATCGCTTTAGTGATGCTTTTCCTAAAACAGAGATATATGGATTGACTTCCCAGTTGCGGCGAGCTGCCGTCTCAATTCCAGCCAACATTGCGGAGGGCTTTAAGAAAAGAACATCTGCTGATAAAGCACGGTTTATGAACATTGCCCAAGGCTCTTTAGAAGAGTGCCGATATTACTTGATCTTGTCTAAAGATCTTAGTTATGGCGATAGCAATCAACTTCTAACTCAGCTAGAGGAAGTGAGCAAATTATTAGAATCCTACTCCAATAAAATTCAGCAACATAATCGTCCTCTTAACTCCTCACTTCTGACTTCCGACTCCTCACTTCTGGCTTCTACTCCTTGCATCTTCTCCAACATATCCCCCACGATCGCAGGCAGATCATACTGATGTTTCCAACCCCAATCAGCTCTGGCGCGTGAGTCATCAATCACAGAAGGCCAAGAATCTGCGATCGCCTGCCGAAAATCGGGAGCATAGTGACAAGTAAAGTGAGGCAGATGTTTTTGGATCGCTACGACCAGTTCAGCAGCAGAGAAACTGACAGCAGTGATGTTGTAGCTGGAGCGGATTTTGATCGAGCTGGGATCAGCAGACATTAGCTCTAAAATCGCTCGGATGGCATCTGGTATGTACATCATCGGCAGCCGAGTTTCTGGGCGCACAAAGCAGGTGTAGGTGCCATACTGGAGCGCTGCTGCAAAGATTTCTACTGCAAAATCTGTGGTACCACCTCCTGGAGGAGCGCTGTAGCTGATGATGCCTGGTAGACGCAGACTTCGAACATCGACACTAAAGCGATGTGCGTAATAATGGCAGAGCAATTCCCCCGTAACCTTGGTGATGCCGTAGATCGTCGAGGGATCTTCTACTGTAACTTGGGGTGTATCTAGCTTCGGTGTATGAGGCCCAAAGACTGCGATCGAGCTAGGGAAAAAGACTTTGAGGTGATAAGTTTTGGCAGCTTCTAAAATATTTCTCAAGCCATTGACATTCACATCCCAGCAGCGATCGGGATATTGTTCGCCTTTTGCTGAGAGCACTCCTGCGAGATGATAGATGGTTTTAATTTGCTCTTGTTCGATGATCTCTCGGAGCTGCTGATTATCCGTTACATCTAACGTTTGGAACCAAAGGGCATTATTTTCAGGATGAGGAGGCGATCGCCCACTTTCTACAACCTGTTCTACCCCATAGATCTGACGCAGAGCTGCCACCAAGTCAATTCCCAGTTGCCCTTGTGCCCCAGTCACCAAGATTCTATCCATTCCTCATATCCCCTCATCGTTAATATTCCACAGTTGTAGGGGCGGGTTTAGCTAAGATGTCTGTCGAGAGGATAATCTATTTACAAAACCCGCCCCTACAGGTTCGGTCATCTCGTGTACTACCTGTAGCAACCGATTCACCTCATCCATCGTGTTGTAGTGCACTAAACCAATCCTGAGCAAACCACCACTTGCTACCAGCCCTAGCCGCTCTACTACACCCAAAGCGTAGAAGTGGCCATGCCAGGTAAAGATGCCGCGATCGCCTAACTGAGTCGCAAGTTCGTAAGGCGTGTAGCCGTTGATGCGGAGACCAAAAGTTGGAGTGCGCTCAGCCAATCGAGTCAGATCGGTGATGCCATAGACGGTTACATCCGGAATCTCCAGTAGCCCCCGCAGTAGTGCTTGGCTCAGTGCTGCTTCATGGGTGTGAATTGCAGATGTCACAGTAGCTAGAGCCGCCCGACGATTTGGCACAGATGGCTCAACGCGATGCCCTAGTTCGGTTAAGTAACTTATGGTGGCGAGTAAACCTGCCATGCCTTCATAGTTTTGGGTTCCAGTTTCCCAGCGAGAGGGTACTTCATCGGGGGCAGGCAGCACTTTGTAAGGCTGGAGCCGCGCTAAATGCTCTCGCTTGCCATAGAGAATCCCCAGATGCGGCCCGAAGAATTTGTAAGCTGAGCAGACGAGGAAATCGCAGTCTAAAGCTTGCACATCGATCGCGCCATGAGGAGCGTAGTGAACCGCATCCACATACACCCAAGCTCCCACCTGATGCGCCAGTTGAGTAATCCTAGCAACATCATTAATGGTGCCCACAGCATTAGAGGCATAGCCGATCGCAACCAACTTCGTTTTCTCATTGAGCGATCGCGTCAAGTCCTGCCAGTTCAGGGTGCAATCCTCCGGGTGAATATCCACCGTGCGAATCACAATTCCCTGCTCTGCTAGCGCTTGCCAAGCACAAACATTGGCATAGTGATCCAGGGTGGTGACAATGATCTCATCTCCCGGTTCCAGCGCCCGACCGATGGCCCGACTCATGGTGTAGGTGAGTGTAGTCATGTTGGCCCCAAACACAACTTCATCACTGCCACAGTTGAGAAAGTCGGCGACGGCATCACGAGCTGCAGCAACCAGCATATCGGTTCGGTGACTGGTAGCAAAAGCACCGTGGGCGTTGGCATTGGAGGTGAGTAGGTAGTCGCCGATCGCATCGACTACGGTCTTGGGGACTTGTGTGCCACCAGGGCCATCGCAAAAGATAGCAGGTTGACCGTTGATCTCTTGATTCAAGGCTGGAAACTGAGAGCGAATCCAGTTGAGGTCAAGGGCAATCATAAACGTCTCCCAATTCATGTTTTTTTTACGATAGGTTTATTCCGGTGGGAAAAGACCAGGACAAGTGAAGACGAAGACATCCCGTTCACCATCTTCAGGAGCGATCGCGCTTACGGAGGAGGTGAAGTGGAAGTACTGATCATCTCTAAATACGAGAAACTCACCAGGGTTGAGCACTTTGGTAAAAGCTGGACTACCCTGCTTATCCTTGTAAAGATGAGTTTCTCCGCCTTCGATGCGAGCACGATTGACGGAAAAGATTCCCACTAAATCAACGCCATCCCGGTGAATCCCCTCTGGGGCGGGATTGCCCACTTGTTGAGAGGTGGCGGTAGTTCTAATTTGGTGGACTGCAACTTCTTTATGAGGGGTGCAAAGTTGACAGAACTGAAAAAATTCCCAAATAATTTTCTGAAAATCCTCTAGCGCAATTAATGCGTCATCCAGCTCGGCATATTCTCTGACCACATCACCTAACAAGGGATTGTAAGCTTTCGATTGAAATAACCGTCGATGGGGCAGTTGGATTAAGCGATCGCCTTCAATCTGAAAATGGGATAAGCGCCTAAAGCGGTAGTTACCCGCTAAGTAAGGGTCGGGTGGCAGGGTGTCAAAAAACGGCTTGAGTTGATCGACCTTAACAGCTGTCACCATTTCTAAGATGTAGCTGGCTAGGCAATCAAACTCTTTAGGCTTGGATAAGTTCAGCATGTTACCTAACTTCCTCGCTTAAATTTTTTCACAACATCTCGTCCCGCTGGCTTTCGTGAAGCCACAGGATTGACTCAAAATAGGAGTGATGTTGCATTAAGTATCAGGACTCAATTAGACAAGAGAAGAAGTTGAAGACATTACTCTTCTTCTAAGGGCAAAACCCTCACAGTTCCTTCTAATCACTAATTAAAACCATCTACTTAAAATGTTGCTGTTGACAGCAAATCCAGAGAGAGTAGAGAAGCAAAAAGAGAGGCAAGGTGTTAGAAAATCAGCGCTGTAGCGTTAGGTAAAGTTGATAAAATTAGCCCCTCTTAGACAGCTTGACTAAGGCATGGTTGAATGATGCGCCATAGACTTAGCAAAGCTATCAGTAAAGCTTTTTACAATCCTTAAGAACAACACCTCATATTTCATGGATGCTGTTTTCATTGTAGTAATAGTTTTTTGATGTTGTCGATCCCTGATTCTACTCAGACAGTTTTTTACGCAATCTTCATTATTTCTCGTGTCTACCTCTACATTCCATCCTAAAAAAACTCTCCAGGTTCTACGCTGAAGAGTCTATGGTTTAACCAACTGGAAATTTATGCTTCAGATCTCGTTTTGAATCCCTTTAAGGCGTCCAACCTGCATCTTCAACCGAACTTGCTTCTAAAGGAGTCCTTAGCAACAGGCGAGTCAACCAATGCAAGTTGAGAAAGATCAAACTTCCCCCAATCAACACCATGACTCCTAGAACAGTGCCGTAACCTTTGGTATGCCACCAAAGCCGCTTCAGGATTGCCAAACTCAGATTGGTGGGTTGTCTCAGAGAAGGTAGCGGATCTCGAACCAAACGGTAACTCTGATTGCTCAACTGATTTTGTTCCTGATCCGCCTGAGATGCGATCGCCATACTTCTGACTCCTCTAGGCTCCGTAGAGAGCTATCAAACATATTGCTGATAATCTACGGTAAGTCGGTAGATTTATCGTGTATTGGCGAGTATGGCACCGTTGAGAGCGCAAAACAAGTTCAAATGTTACTTTTTTTCTAGAGTTTTTCCAGCTAGGAAGCTTTAGGGGCGAGGGGCAAAGTCTCGGCAACCTTCACAGGGGCCGTAGGGATGCACCGCACATCTCAGGTGGAGCGATCGCGCGGAGTAAAGACAATGAGGATTGCCTAAGGGTTTAGAGCGTGGAGTCGTGAACTGCGCCCGAAACTCGGCATTGAGTTGGTCCAAGCGAGCTTTGTACTGCTGCCACTGCCACCAGAGATTTAGCAAGCTCAGCGGTAAGTAAAGCAAAGAGCTACCAACGACGACTCCAGTGAGCAATCCTGGCGATCCAGCTTGCAGCGCCAAACAGAGATTAGCGAACAGGATGCTGATTAAGCAGTAGTTGTTGTGCTTGATTAAGGTGCGAGTCAATTGTCGCAACAGAGACCGCAAGCGTGCCATGATCGTAGCTTTGGTAGAGCTGGCCCTGATTCAGAATAGCGTTTCACTAGGGGCAATGTGAGTCGATGGCGCGAGACCGATTGCCCAGGATGCGATCGCTCCAGCAGACCGCTATTGTGGAAAGTATGAAGTATCGTAACTTTCACACGGATCTTTACTCTGGTTTACAACAGCGTTTCCAAGGACTATCTCAATCGCTGAATCTGTTTCAATATTGTGGTCGTGCCGTGGAATTGGTTTGGTCTACCAACCACCGCCTGACCATCGCCTTAGCCCTGTTTACGCTGATTGCGGGCTTACTTCCTGGCGCGATCGCTTATGTGGGCAAACTGATTATTGATAGCGTCGTCGCAGCTTCGCAGTCGCAGTTAGTCAGCGATCGCTGGAACGCTTTAGGATATCTAGCTTTGGAGGCGATCGCGGTCGCATTGTTGGCAGGTAGTAAACAGGGTTTAACCCTCTGTCAGTCATTGCTACGGGTGCTCTTGGGGCAGAAAGTGAATGTACTAATTCTCAAAAAAGCCCTCACCCTAGATTTGGCACATTTCGAGGATTCTGAGTTTTACGACAAAATGACCCGCGCCCGCCGAGAAGCATCCAGTCGTCCCTTAAGCTTAGTGGGCCGCACCTTTGGGCTGGTGCAAGATAGCTTGGCACTCATTACCTACGGTGGTTTGCTGCTGAACTTCTCTATCGGGGCGGTCTTTGTCTTGATGTTGGCAGCGGTGCCTGCCTTTATTGCCGAAACGAGATTTGCGGGACAAGCCTTTCGGTTGTTTCGCTGGCGTGCTCCTGAAACCAGAGAGCAAACCTATCTGGAAACTTTAATTGCCCGCGAAGACTTTGCTATGGAGGTGAAGCTGTTCCAGTTAGGGCCATTGCTGCTAGACCGCTATCAAAATATCTTTTTGCGTCTCTATGATGAGGACCGCGATTTAACAATTCGACGGGGGCTGTGGGGCTACCTGCTGGGATTGCTCAGTACGGCAGCTTTTTATGGCGCTTATACCTGGATTGTGATTGAGGCGATCGCAGGCCGTATCTCTCTCGGTGACTTGACCATGTATCTGGTCGTGTTTCGCCAAGGCCAAACCACCTTCTCCTCCGCACTGAGTTCCATTGGTGGCATGTTCGAGGACTCGCTGTATCTTTCTAACCTATATGAGTTTTTGGAACAAGAAATTCCCCAGTCTGCGGGAACTGCCCAGCGAGGTCCATTACCGGGAGATGGCATTCGGTTTGAAAATGTCTCCTTTACCTATCCAGGGAACAACCAGCCAGCGCTGAATAACATCTCCTTTCATCTCCAACCCGGAGAAAAGATGGCGATCGTGGGAGAAAATGGTTCTGGCAAAACCACCCTGATCAAACTGCTCACCCGCCTTTACAGCCCCAGTTCAGGCCGCATTCTTTTAGATGGTCTGGATTTGGAAGCTTGGGACGCAGAGGTATTGCAACGTCGCATCGGCGTGATCTTTCAGAATTTTGTCCGCTACCAATTTACGGTGGGAGAAAATGTGGGGGTGGGAGACGTGGAACACATCACCGACTCACCTCGCTGGGAAGCAGCAGCAGAGAAAAGTATGGCGCTTCCTTTCATTCAGGAGATGACCGAAGGGTTTCGAACCCAGCTTGGCAAGTGGTTTCGGGGCGGTCGAGAACTTTCAGGGGGGCAGTGGCAGAAGATCGCATTGTCCCGCGCCTTTATGCGGACAGGAGCCGATATTTTGGTGCTAGATGAACCTACTTCAGCTATGGATGCCGAAGCGGAGGTCCAAATTTTCAATCACTTTCGCACTGTCACCGAGAACCAGATGGCGATCTTAATCTCCCATCGTTTTTCTACAGTTCGCATGGCCGATTGGATTGTGGTGTTGTCGGCGGGTGAGTTAATTGAACAGGGCACCCATGCCGATTTAGTCCAAGCAGGAGGACGTTATGCCCATCTGTTCTCCCTACAAGCAGCGGGGTATCAGTAAGATTCAACCAAGTACAGAGCCTCACTCCGATTTAGTGATCTAGCTCCTGATCGCAGCGTGATCGCCTCACCAGCCTGATCAAGATCAGTCCCGCTATAGTGGTAGTAACATCCTGGCCTGATTTTAGTTAGGCATTAGATATAGCAGAATCCTATTTTATGAATACTGACCTCCTAACTCGAAAGCCCTGGTTTGCTCTGATTCTGCTTGGTTTAGCCTATATGGTGTTGGGATGGCACCTATCGGCTCATCACCTCTTTTGGCTCGTTAGTACTTTTGTCATTGCCGTCACCCTAATCACTGCTTGGAAAAGCCATCCCATTTTGGAGTCCTTGGTTTGGTTCGCCAGCCAAAAACTATTGATTGTGGTGGGTCTGAGTCTCTGCTTGAGTGTGGCAGTCACTCTGATATTGACGAAGCCAGTATTCTTGCATCTGACGCTGCTACCGCTGATCGCGCTGCTCTATGCAGAACTGGAAATGCGAGCCAGGGGTTTTAAGCAAATGGATGTGTTCTTTTGCTCAGTCATAACTGCTGGCCTTGGCTTATTGATCGGTGAAGCGGTAGACCTCTGGCTCATCCAGAGCATGCGCTATTAAGGAATTTTTGGTCTTACCTGTATCCATCCATACAAAGTTACATCTTCAGCTAGAGACAATTGACTGAGGTTGGCTTTTACGATGACGCATGAAGCGTTTATGTAGCCACTGAACGAAGTCGTTATGCTCCACATTCTGCTGATTGATGATGAAGCTCCTCTCCGAGAAAGCCTCACTTATACCTTGCAGAAAGAGGGCTTTGAGGTGACAACGGCGGCTAATGGCCGTGAAGCAATCAAGCTCTTTCATAAGCAGGTGCCCGATCTCCTGCTCCTCGATTTGATGCTGCCAGAAGTAGATGGGATGGAAGTCTGCTGGCGATTGCGGGCTTTTTCTGATGTGCCGATTGTGATGCTAACCGCTAAAGACGAAGAGAGAGACAAAGCGATCGGTCTAGACGCAGGCGCAGATGACTACATCACCAAACCTTTTAGCACGCGTGAGCTAGTGGCTCGCCTTAGAGCCGTGCTGAACCGCCGTAACCATTAGATTCAGGAGGTTGGTCAGCTGATGTCTCCGGCTGAAACGACAGTGGCCACACCATTCAGCATCATTTTGTTGTCGGGTGGGTTAGCGATTGGGCTAGTTTTGGTCCATCTTGTTGCCAGTCGCCTCCGCTTTCTGCAAGTGGTGCCTCGTAGCCGCTGGTTGTCGTTTGGCAGTGGTGTGTCAGTGGCCTATGTGTTTGTCCATGTGCTTCCAGATTTGAGTGCAGCCCAGGAGACTGTACGCCAAAGCTGGGGGGCAGGATGGGAATTTTTGGAGCATCATGTTTATTTGGTGGCATTGGCTGGGTTAGCCGCGTTCTATGGTTTAGAGCGGACGGCAAAAGTGTCCCGACGGCGTAACCGAGAAGCAGGTCAAGGAGATGTGACTGACGCAGGCATCTTTTGGCTACACATGGTGTCGTTTGCCCTCTACAACGCCTTGATTGGTTATCTGCTACTGCATCGAGAAGAGTCAGGATTTGCTAGTTCGCTTCTGTATGCCGTGGCAATGGCGTTGCATTTTGTCGTCAACGATTATGGTTTGCGAGAACATCATAAAAAGCCCTATGACCAAATTGGTCGCTGGATACTTGCCGCTGCGGTAATGGCAGGCTGGGTAATTGGTAGCAGTAGCCAAATTTCTCCAGCCGCGATCGCTGTTTTGTTTGCTTTTCTAGCGGGGGGCGTGGTGCTAAATGTTTTGAAGGAAGAACTACCAGAGAACCGTGAAAGCCGCTTTTGGGCTTTTGCAGCGGGAGCAATTGGGTATGCGGCTTTACTCTTAGCTTTATAAACGATCGCTTTGCTGGGTGAGTCGTGACCGCTTGCTAACGAATTTCGCCTTGCCAGCGAATTGTTTGCTCAGCCGAATGGTCTCCGAGCGATCGCGTCGCCACTAGTTCCAATTCGACATTAGTGCCAGAGCCGAGATACGCGCCATTAATCGGTAACTTGCCCACTGCTAAGGTAAAGCGGTTATAGTCACGAGTCACTAAGTCGGCGGGAATCGTGCCTTCATAACGAGTTTTGAAATCAGAACTGCCAAAGCGATCGCGCGAATCTGCCGCTCGGTACTTGAGGCGAAATTGGGTGTTCAGGAGATCTGACTTTCCTGCTAAATCAACCACCGCTAAGTTGAGGGTGGTGCTTTGCCCAGAGAAGTCTGCTACCTTCAGTTGGGTAGCTTCCTTAGCCTGAATGATGTGATTGACCACATAGGTCGTTTGCTTGCCCTGCTGAGACTCAGTACCCTGTACCCAAATACCTTGAGGGAAGGTGACTTGAATTCGCTTGTTGTCATTGAGTTGAAGTGTAGCCGTTTGGCCTGCAAAGTCGTTTAGCGATCGCGACTCTTGCCAAACCAAGCGGAAAGAGCCATCCAGTCGCTCGACAAATTCTCGATATTCATTGG
>DATNPE010000593.1:0-9126 GCA_036703355.1 Allocoleopsis sp.
AGGTCTGCTTGGTGAATCTTGGCGAGGCGCACAATTTCTTCTGCGGGGTCGCCACTGACAATTTCAATTTCGCTCGCGCAAGGCAGAGTTGCTTGATAGGACTGTAGCTGCTTCTCTACATTCCGATAGGGGAGAGGCTCAAAGTCTGTATGGGGATGATCGGCTGCTAATTCAGAATTGTCGTCTATCGGGGAAACGACATGAGACAGGACGATCTTGGTAGAGGGTTGGAGTGGGATTTCTTGCAAAGCTTGGATGACTTGCTCAGACAAATCCGAATGATCCAAGCCAATCACAATCGTTTTTAACACAACGGGGCCTCCTAACCATGCAAAGCAGCGTTGGCCATGCCCTGTGACTGAGACACAACCTGAAACACCAAAAAGAGCTAGCTGGCAATGAATACGAGAAGCACTTTCAGCTAGCTTAACTGTCTTTTCAGCGTTAGCGACGAAATTTTGCCTTTTTGCTTTTTTTAGGATTGTGGGTCTACTTTTTGAGGTTTAGTTCTAAGACGAACGGAGTCGGCGTGAGAAGTGAGCCCTTCTGCGGTTGCTAAAACATCAATGGCTTCTGAAACTTTTTGCAGTGCCGTGGGGCTGTACTGAATCAAGCTGGAATGCTTCATAAAGGTTTCGACACCTAGAGCAGAAGCATAACGAGCCGAACCAGAGGTGGGTAAGGTATGGTTCGGACCCGCCAAATAATCACCCACGGCTTCTGGGGTTGAAGATCCTAAGAAAATCGCGCCAGCATGACGGATGTGCTCTACTAGTGCCCACGGATCGGCAACTTCTAGCTCTAAGTGTTCCGGCGCAAACTCATTCGATAGCTCAGCGGCAGTTTCCAGCGAATCGACCACGATGATGAGGCCGTAGTGAGCGATCGCTTTCTCGGTCAGGGTACGTCTGGGGTGGTCAATTAGTTGTTGCTCCACCTCTGCCACCACTTTCAGGGCCAGAGAAGAGTCTGTAGTAATGAGAATCGCCGCTGCCATTGGGTCGTGTTCAGCCTGAGCCAGCAGATCAGCCGCGACATACACAGGGTTGGCGGTTTCGTCGGCAATCACCAAAACTTCCGACGGACCTGCCAAGGAGTCAATCCCCACAGTGCCATAAACTAGCTTTTTGGCCAGCGTCACGTAGATGTTTCCCGGTCCAGTGATCACGTCCACTTTGGGAATGGTTTCGGTGCCAAAGGCTAAGGCTGCGATCGCTTGCGCCCCTCCCACTCGATAAATTTCTTGAATGCCTGCTTCCTGAGCGGCAACCAGAACCGCTGGATTGACCGTTTTTTCGGGGCCTGGTGGTGTCACCATCACAATTCTAGGAACCTGCGCCACCATCGCTGGAATAGCGTTCATCAAGACGGTGCTGGGATAAGCCGCTCGACCGCCTGGGACATAAAGCCCCGCGCGATCGACTGGGGTGTAACGCTTCCCTAAAACCACCTCATCTTCGCCAAACTGCACCCAGCTTTTAGGGACTCGTTGCCGATGAAACGCTTCAATTTGTTGACGAGCCAGACGAATCGCATCCAGTAACTCCTTGGATACCTGCTGGTAAGCAGCATCTAACTCTGAGCCAGTGACACGTAATTCTTCTGGTTTTAATTCTTGTTGATCAAATTCGGCTGTGTAGTGCAACAGAGCTCGATCGCCCTGGCGCTTCACAGCTTGTAACACTTCTCGAACCGTGGCTTCTTTGTGAAACACTTGGTCATCATGAGTGCGATCGCAAATACGCCGTAGTTCGGTCCGTGCCTCAGTTCGCTGAGTAATAATTCGCAGCATGGAGTCAGAATGCAGTCTCTTAGGAATTACCCGTCGGAGAGCGGGTTTGACAAACCCGTACTCGCTTCTCTAGCTTAACCTGGATTTTTGAAGGATCGGAATAGGGTAAGGAGATGCTATATTAGTTTTTCTGGTATTTTATTCCGTTCAAAGTAGTTGTAGAGAGTTTCCTTAGGACTGGCTGTGGCGAATATTAAGTCCGCTATCAAACGCGTCAAGATCGCAGAACGCAACCGTTTGCGCAACAAAACCTACAAGTCAGCGGTGAAAACCCTGACTAAGAAGTACCTGGCCGCTGTAGAAACCTATGCAGCCAATCCTAGCCCTGAGCTAATGCAAGAAGTACAAAGCCGAATGGCTGCTGCTTACAGCAAGATTGATAAGGCTGTGAAGCGAGGTGTACTACATCCCAACAACGGAGCCCGGAAGAAGTCAAACTTGGCCAAAGCTCTCAAAAGCCGTAGCGTTGCTGCTGCTTCCTAGTTTGGCAGTCTGTAGCTGGAGCTAGTTGCTGACAATTCAACTGAGTGATGCAAACGTCTGGTGCTCAAGCGCCGGACAGTTTTGCTGCTAGGGTATTGTGAGCTTACTAGATGTAGGTTCAGGCGCTCTCTGGCTTCACAAGGTGGGGCTGTTCTCATTGAAACCAACCAGCAGCTTAATTGAGTTATGCAGTTGATTGATACGCATGTTCATATCAACTTTGAGACATTTCAGCCTGACTTGGAAGCTGTGGCTCAGCGCTGGCGAGACGCAGGGGTAGTTCATCTGATCCACTCTTGTGTGGAGCCGACAGAGTTTAGCAGTACTCAAGCGATCGCTGATCGGTTTCCGGAGTTGTCGTTTGCTGTGGGTTTGCATCCGTTGGACGCAGACAAATGGACACCCAACTCTCGAAACCAAATCTTAGAGTTGGCTGCTGCTGACTCTCGGGTCGTGGCGATTGGGGAAACAGGCTTAGACTTCTACAAAGCAGACAATCGACAGCAGCAAATTGCTGTGTTTCAAGCTCAGCTCGCGATCGCCCAAGCGTTAAATTTGCCAGTGATTATCCACTGTCGAGACGCTGCCCCAGAAATGGCTCAGCTGTTAAGGGAGTTTTGGCAAGACCAAGGTCCTGTTCGTGGTGTGATGCATTGCTGGGGAGGCACGCCAACTGAAACTGAGTGGTTCCTAGAACTAGGCTTCTACATCAGTTTTAGCGGGACAGTGACTTTCAAAAATGCGGTGCAGATTCAGGCTTCGGCTCGAATGGTGCCCAGCGATCGCATCCTGGTGGAGACAGATTGCCCCTTTTTGGCTCCTGTACCCAAGCGAGGGGAGCGTCGCAATGAACCTGCTTATGTCCGTTATGTGGCGGAACAAGTAGCCCAGTTGCGGTCTGTGCCAGTAGAAGTGCTAGCCGCCCAAACCACTCAGAATGCCTGCCAACTGTTTGGTTTACCTCAATTACGGACTGAAACGCATGAAGTTCCTGCTCACTCTCACCCCTAACTGGTAAAATCCAGACCTAGCGTAACTGGATGAAATGACAGCCCACAATTGGTCTGGCTTACGGCATAATGGTAAGAGTGTCAACAGCAAAACTTCGTAGCGTCAATCAATTACCCCTGGAGAGACGCTGTTGAGAAACTGGTCCCGCATGTTCCTCCAGCTAGGGAGATGCCGACAGTTCTTCTGCCTGAACCAAAAATCTCAGCTTGCTAGCTAATCAAGCCAATTGGAGACAACCTTAAATCTCTCAACTGCTCATTTAATTCGCTAGACTACACCTTTGGGTCCTTCTTGTCAGGGTCCAAACTTTTCTATTGACATTTTTGTGCAGATCGCATAACATCTGGGACTCGCGCTGGGCGTGACCCTCCTGAGGAGACGCATGACTAATCAGACTCAAACTGCACTGGCCTTCACCCTTCCAGATTTAGTTGAAATTCAGCGATCCAGTTTTCGCTGGTTCTTAGAAGAGGGACTCATTGAGGAGTTAGAAAGCTTCTCTCCGATCACCGATTACACAGGGAAACTGGAGCTACATTTTTTAGGCAAAGACTACAAACTGAAGCGGCCAAAATACGACGTTGATGAAGCGAAGCGGCGGGACGGTACCTATGCTGTTCAAATGTACGTTCCGACCCGCTTGATCAACAAAGAGACTGGTGAAATTAAAGAGCAGGAAGTGTTCATTGGTGACCTGCCTTTAATGACCGATCGCGGTACCTTTATTATTAATGGTGCGGAACGGGTAATCGTCAATCAGATTGTGCGTAGCCCTGGCGTTTACTATAAGTCTGAAACTGATAAAAATGGTCGCCGTACCTACAATGCCAGTCTGATTCCTAACCGAGGCGCTTGGCTCAAGTTTGAGACTGATAAAAACGACTTGGTGTGGGTGCGAATTGACAAGACCCGCAAGTTGTCTGCTCAGGTACTGCTCAAAGCATTAGGTCTCAGCGATAACGAAATCTTCGATGCTCTGCGTCACCCAGAGTATTTCCAGAAGACCATTGAGAAAGAGGGCCAGTTTAGCGAAGAAGAAGCTTTGATGGAGCTTTATCGCAAGCTGCGTCCAGGTGAGCCCCCGACTGTGTCTGGTGGACAACAGCTGCTAGATTCTCGCTTCTTTGATCCCAAGCGCTATGACTTGGGTCGGGTCGGTCGCTACAAGCTCAACAAGAAGCTCAGACTGAATGTTGCCGACACGGTGCGGGTTCTGACGCCTCAAGATATTTTGGCGGCGATCGATTACCTGATCAACTTAGAGTTTGACATTGGCAGCATTGATGATATTGACCACTTGGGCAACCGTCGCGTTCGCTCTGTGGGTGAATTGCTGCAAAACCAAGTTAGAGTTGGTCTCAACCGTTTAGAGCGGATCATTCGTGAGCGGATGACTGTTTCTGATGCGGATGCTTTGACCCCTGCTTCCTTGGTCAACCCCAAACCGCTAGTTGCCGCGATTAAAGAGTTCTTTGGTTCTAGCCAACTGTCTCAGTTCATGGACCAAACCAACCCCTTGGCGGAATTGACTCACAAGCGTCGTCTCAGTGCTCTTGGCCCTGGTGGTTTGACCAGAGAGAGAGCGGGCTTCGCGGTGCGGGATATTCACCCCAGCCACTACGGACGGATTTGTCCGATTGAAACTCCAGAAGGTCCCAACGCTGGCTTGATTGGCTCCTTGGCGACCCACGCTCGCGTTAATGCCTACGGATTTATTGAGACACCGTTCTATCCAGTTGAGACAGGACGGGTTCTGAAAGATCAACCTCCCATCTACATGACCGCAGATGAAGAAGATGATCTGCGAGTGGCTCCAGGTGACATCCCGATGGATGAAGCGGGTTACATCCAAGGTGCGACGGTGCCAGTGCGTTACCGCCAAGACTTTACCACCACGACACCTGACCAGGTGGACTACGTGGCAGTGTCTCCCGTACAGATCATCTCCGTGGCTGCTTCGTTGATTCCGTTCCTAGAGCATGACGATGCGAACCGGGCGCTGATGGGGTCCAACATGCAACGTCAGGCGGTGCCTCTATTGCGGCCAGAGCGTCCTTTGGTGGGCACAGGTCTGGAAGCCCAGGCCGCGCGCGACTCCGGGATGGTGATCGTGAGCCGTACCGATGGGGAAGTGACCTATGTAGCGGCTGACAAGCTGAGGGTGAGAGATCCGCAAGGTCGTGAAATTGAATACCCCTTGCAAAAGTATCAGCGCTCTAACCAAGATACTTGCTTGAACCAGCGTCCCATCGTCTTTGTGGGCGATCGCGTCGTAGCAGGTCAAGTGTTAGCCGATGGCTCAGCCACCGAAGGTGGAGAATTGGCACTGGGGCAAAACGTTCTGGTGGCCTACATGCCTTGGGAAGGCTACAACTACGAGGACGCGATTCTAATCAGCGAGCGTTTGGTCTCTGATGATGTCTACACTTCGATCCACGTTGAGAAGTACGAAATTGAAGCCCGTCAAACCAAGCTAGGTCCTGAAGAAATCACCCGTGAAATTCCCAACGTCGGTGAAGATTCCTTGCGTCAACTCGACGAAAGCGGAATTATTCGGATTGGAGCTTGGGTAGAAGCAGGCGACATTCTGGTGGGTAAGGTGACTCCCAAAGGGGAATCAGACCAACCTCCAGAAGAGAAGTTACTTCGCGCCATTTTCGGTGAAAAAGCCAGAGATGTTCGAGATAACTCTCTCCGTGTTCCCAACGGTGAAAAAGGCCGAGTCGTCGATGTTCGAGTCTTTACTCGTGAGCAAGGCGATGAACTGCCTCCAGGTGCCAACATGGTGGTACGGGTCTATGTAGCCCAGAAGCGCAAGATCCAAGTCGGCGACAAGATGGCAGGTCGTCACGGTAACAAGGGAATTATCTCCCGCATTTTGCCGCTGGAAGACATGCCTTACTTGCCCGATGGTCGCCCAGTTGATATCGTGCTCAACCCCCTGGGTGTGCCTTCTCGGATGAACGTCGGTCAGGTTTTCGAGTGCCTCTTAGCTTGGGCCGGGGAAAACCTAGATGTCCGCTTCAAGGTCGTGCCCTTCGACGAAATGCACGGGGCTGAAAAATCTCGCGAAACCGTACACGGCAAGCTGCAAGAAGCCAGCAAGAAGAAAAGTCAACCTTGGTTATTTGATCCTGAAAACGCTGGTAAGACTCAAGTGTTTGATGGTCGGACCGGAGAGCCTTTCGACCAGCCTGTGACGGTCGGCAAAGCCTACATGCTGAAGCTGGTTCACCTCGTGGATGACAAGATTCACGCTCGTTCTACTGGACCTTACTCACTGGTGACGCAACAGCCTCTGGGTGGTAAAGCTCAGCAAGGCGGTCAGCGCTTCGGAGAGATGGAAGTGTGGGCACTGGAAGCCTTCGGTGCTGCTTACACGCTCCAAGAGCTGTTGACAGTGAAGTCCGATGATATGCAGGGACGGAATGAAGCCCTCAATGCGATCGTCAAAGGCAAAGCGATTCCTCGCCCCGGAACTCCAGAATCTTTCAAAGTGTTGATGCGAGAACTCCAGTCTCTCTGCTTGGATATCGCGGTGCACAAGGTTGAAACCAAGGAGGACGGAACTAGCCGAGACGTGGAGGTAGACCTGATGGCTGATGTAAATAGCCGTCGGGCTCCTTCTCGCCCCACCTACGAATCCATCTCCAGAGAAGAACTGGAAGAAGAAGACGCTTAAGTGAGGTACGGGTTGCTAGAGCGAATCATTGCCTAGAAGTGTAGATGTCTAGCAACCCACCCAAAAAACTCGAATCCTATATATAGATACTGAGGAAGCGGCAAGCGATGCCAAAGCTAGAACAGCGATTTGACTACGTCAAAATTGGTCTGGCATCTCCGGATCGAATTCGCCAATGGGGAGAGCGCACTCTGCCTAATGGCCAGGTGGTTGGTGAAGTGACCAAACCGGAAACCATTAACTACCGGACGCTGAAGCCAGAGATGGATGGTTTGTTCTGTGAACGAATCTTTGGCCCAGCTAAAGATTGGGAATGCCACTGCGGTAAATACAAGCGAGTTCGGCATCGCGGGATTGTTTGTGAGCGCTGTGGCGTTGAAGTGACAGAATCTCGGGTGCGTCGGCATCGCATGGGCTACATCAAACTAGCTGCTCCGGTAGCTCACGTTTGGTACCTCAAGGGTATTCCTAGCTACATGGCGATTCTGCTCGATATGCCGCTTCGGGATGTAGAACAGATCGTCTACTTTAACGCCTATGTCGTGCTCAATCCTGGGAATGCAGAAAACTTAACTTATAAGCAACTGCTGACTGAAGACCAGTGGATTGAGATTGAAGACCAAATTTATAGTGAAGACTCGCCTTTAGAAGGGGTTGAGGTTGGCATTGGAGCCGAGGCGTTGCAGCGTTTGCTCCAAGACATCAATTTGGAATCAGAAGCTGAGCAACTGCGGGAGGAAATAGCCACTTCTAAGGGTCAGAAACGGGCCAAACTGATTAAGCGGTTGCGGGTCATTGACAACTTCATCGCGACGGGGGCTCAAGCGGAATGGATGGTGTTGTCATACATTCCAGTGATTCCACCTGATCTACGGCCAATGGTGCAGTTGGATGGGGGCCGTTTTGCTACCTCCGACCTGAATGACTTGTATCGGCGGGTAATCAACCGGAACAACCGTCTGGCCCGTCTGCAAGAGATCTTGGCCCCTGAAATTATTGTCCGTAACGAAAAGCGGATGCTGCAAGAAGCGGTGGATGCGCTGATTGACAATGGTCGGCGCGGACGCACTGTGGTTGGCGCGAACAACCGTCCTTTGAAATCGCTGTCGGACATTATTGAAGGTAAGCAGGGTCGCTTCCGTCAAAACCTGTTGGGTAAGCGGGTAGACTATTCTGGCCGTTCTGTGATTGTGGTGGGTCCGAAGCTGAAGATTCACCAGTGCGGTCTGCCAAGAGAAATGGCGATCGAGTTGTTCCAGCCTTTTGTGATTCACCGCTTGATTCGTCAAGGTCTGGTGAACAACATCAAAGCTGCAAAGAAGCTCATCCAACGAGGTGATCCCAGCGTTTGGGATGTGCTGGAGGAAGTGATTGATGGTCACCCAGTGCTCCTCAACCGCGCCCCGACGCTGCACCGCTTGGGGATTCAAGCCTTCGAGCCAATTCTGGTAGAAGGTCGAGCTATTCAACTGCATCCGTTAGTATGTCCGGCGTTTAACGCTGACTTTGACGGGGACCAAATGGCGGTTCACGTGCCACTCTCGCTAGAATCGCAAGCAGAGGCTCGGTTGTTGATGCTGGCTTCTAACAACATCTTGTCGCCAGCGACAGGTCGTCCGATCGTGACACCGAGCCAAGACATGGTCTTGGGTTGCTATTACTTGACGGCAGAAAACCCAACCCAGCAGCAGGGAGCAGGCCGCTATTTCGCAAACTTGGATGATGCGATTACTGCTTATGAGCAGCAACAGGTTGGTCTTCATGCCTACGTGTGGGTGCGTTTTGATGGCAGCGTAGAATCTAGCGAACCGGATACTGAGCCTTTAGAAGTTCAGGAATCGACAGATGGTACGGTCACCAAAGTCTACAAATTCCGTAGAACCCGTGAGGATGGTGAAGGGAACCTGATCTCGCAATACATTCGGACGACTCCAGGACGAATTATTTACAACAAGACGATTCAAAATGCCCTGGCTGGCTAAGCTTCATGACGGTAGAAGCTTTAATTTCGTGGCGTAAGCCTTTATAGACGTGATGAGTAGGCGCGGCTTTTCGGTCGCGTCTATGCGCGTCTCTTCCTGCATCAAAAGAGGGACAGAGAGCAACAATGGCAGAGCAAAATTCAATTCAGAAGCCTGAAGCAGCAGTGATTTTCCGG
>DATNPE010000594.1:0-24486 GCA_036703355.1 Allocoleopsis sp.
TAAAGCTTCTGGTGGTAGCAGTGCAGATAGAGAAGCCCTACCTTTTGAGCCAGGACGAGCTAAGAAGAAAGCTTAATTGGATCTGATGGGAGCAATAGGTCGTTCACGTTCCGGAGGACAATCATCCCGTGCAACAAGGTCGAGAGTGGCTTCAGGAGTTGTTGAGTCTAGTGGGTGTCCCTGCAAATGTGCAGGTGGCTGAGCAAGCATCTAGCTATTTGGATGCGACAGACCCGACAACAAGCGGCACCCTAGAAGACAGGGCTAACTATTGGCTGACGATTGATGAAACAGGGCTGACTCCGGAGCAAATCCAACAGCTGACGGGTACGAGTGGCGCTGTTTTGGACGCAATTCAATATCTTGCCAACACTACGCTCAATTTGGGACAGGCTGAAGACCAGCAAAAAGCCTACACGATTGAGTTGGCGGGATATCGTGCCCGTCGTCAAGCTGAGCTACAGTCTATGGCTGAGCAGGCAGCTGAGGAAGTACGACGCACCGGACAAGAGGTGGAAATGAAAGCACTCTCTTCCGCTGAGCGTCGGCAAATTCATACCTTCATGAAGTCTTATCCTGATTTGGAAACTTATAGTCGGGGCCGAGAACCTGATCGACGGTTGGTAGTCAAGCGTGCTCAGGCAGAGCCAAGCTAGCTGAGTCCGTCAATCTATCATTGCGCCTAAACTCAAAGCGATAAATTGCTAGGGTAGAGAAGCATCTCACCTCTTTTGATTGGCACAAAATCTGTATGGACGCTATTTACATTCCTCAGCTCACTAGAGCTCCTGAGCAGACAGAGGTTCTGGAATTTAAAGAGTTTCTGCCTGATCTAGAAACGCTGACTCCCGTCCAAGGTAAACTGAAGGCGACTCATCGCGGTAACTATCTAGAAGTCTCAGCCCAAGCCGAGACGATTGTGACTTTGGCTTGCCATCGTTGCTTGCAAAATTATAACCATCGCTTGGTCATTGATACTTCGGAGCTAATTTGGTTGGACGAATCAGCTAGCGATGCAGATGCGATAATTTTAGACCGTGAAGTGGGACTAGAAGATTTGGTAGAGAGCTTGTCACCTCAAGGTTATTTTGAGGCTGGCAAGTGGTTATATGAGCAGTTGTGTCTCGCCATGCCGCAGCAGCAACTCTGTGATGAAGCTTGTGCTGGCATTCAGCTTTCGGACTCGCTTTCTTCTTCAGGAACAGATCGTCGTTGGGCTTCTTTAGAAGCTTTGAAGAAGCAGCTGCCTTCTTGATGCCATTGTCCTGAGTTGGATAGTTTTATGAATTTTAGTGATGAGTTCGAGCTGTTGCTGCGAGCCCGCTACCCTCTAATCTACATTCCGACACGTGAAGAAGAGCGGGTAGAAGCAGCGATCGCGCAATCAGCCAAGCAGCAGGGTAATCGAGCGGTTTACATCTGGGATTTTGTCGATGGCTACCAAGGCAACCCAAATGATGTAGGCTTCGGCAAGCGCAATCCGCTGCAAGCACTAGAATTTATCGAAAAAATTCCAGCGACGGCCCCAGCAATTTTCATTTTGCGGGACTTCCATCGCTTTGTGGAAGACGTCTCTGTTTCTCGCAAGCTGCGAAATCTCGCCCGACTGCTGAAATCCCAGCCTAAGAATATTGTTTTGGTGGCGGCGCAGATAACCATCCCGGATGAGCTGAGCGAAGTCATTACTGTTTTAGAGTTCCCCTTACCTGCCCCTACGGAAATTAAAGTCGAAATTGAGCGACTGTTGGCAGCGACAGGTCAATCTCTAGAAGGCCGCACCTTAGATGAGTTAGTGCGCTCTTGCCAAGGTCTGTCAATTGAGCGGATTCGTCGGGTTTTAGCCAGAGCGATCGCCACCCATCGGGAACTGAGATCGGAAGATGTAGACCTGATCCTGGAAGAAAAACGGCAAACAATTCGCCAAACTCAAATTTTAGATTTTTACCCTGCCACTGAAAGGATTTCAGATATTGGTGGTCTAGACAATTTGAAAGACTGGCTCTTAAGGCGAGGTGGAGCCTTTTCTGACAAAGCGCGGCAATATGGTCTACCGCATCCGAGAGGGATGCTTCTGGCTGGCATTCAAGGCACTGGCAAGTCTTTAACTGCTAAGGCGATCGCTCACCACTGGCATTTACCTTTACTGCGTCTTGATGTGGGGCGACTGTTTGCGGGCTTAGTGGGTGAGTCAGAATCTCGAACCCGCCAAATGATTCAACTGGCGGAAGCGCTAGCGCCCTGCGTGCTCTGGATTGACGAAATCGATAAAGCTTTTTCGGGCTTTGATAGTAAAGGCGATGCAGGTACAACCAGCCGCGTTTTTGGTACCTTCATTACCTGGCTTGCAGAAAAAACCTCCCCCGTTTTTGTGGTGGCTACTGCTAATAATGTTCAGGCATTACCACCAGAAATGCTCCGCAAAGGTCGATTTGACGAAATCTTCTTTGTGGGTTTGCCAAGCCAAGAGGAGCGTCGTGCCATCTTTTCGGTGCATTTATCGCGCCTCAGACCCCATAATCTGAAGAGCTACGACCTGGATCGGTTGGCCTATGAAACACCCGATTTTTCTGGCGCTGAAATTGAGCAAACCATTATTGAAGCGATGCATATTGGCTTCAGCCAGAGTCGGGACTTTACCACCGACGACATTTTAGAAGCAGCGAGTCAAATGGTGCCTTTGGCTCAAACCGCGCGAGAGCAAATTCAATTTCTCCAAGATTGGGCTGCTGCTGGTAAAGCCCGTCTCGCCTCTCGTCAGGGTAGCTTAAGCAGTCGTGTTTCTCGCTCGATGCAAGCGCCCGATTAAAATAAATTTTTCGTCTGATTTGGTTGCCAACTAGCCTGAGGTTTGGGGCTTGGGGCTGCACTGATGCAAGCAAGTTTTTGGGATTTGCAGCAATTCGTAAACTCAAAGCAAATAAATTTGGGATCAGCAATGTAGAATACAGTCTGATTTGGTTTTAGCCATGAAATGGTCTGGCCTGTTAAACCTGATAAAGTTTTTGCTGGGTTTTACACTGGCGATCGCCCTCTTAGGTCTAGGGGGAGTGCTAGTTGCTCGCTATCTCATTACCCAACTGACTGCCCCTCCGCCCAGACCTGCATTTGCCAATGATAAACCGCTGGCAGCAACCAAAACGTCTGCGGCCTCTAAATCTGCTAGTAAAGCACAGTCTCCACAAGCCGCTAGCAGCTCCACAGCAGAGCCTGAATTAGAACCGGGTGCCTACCAAGCCCGCGTGGTGCAACCCATTGGCTTGATTTTACGAGATGGACCTGGCCGTGATTCTAACCAAATTGGTGGTATTGAATATAACAGCCGAGTAGTAGTTATAGAGGAAAGCCCAGATAAGGAATGGCAACGAGTGCGCCTGGAAAACAGCGATCGCTCAGGCTGGGTCAAAGCAGGTAATACAGAGCGCTTGAATTAAGGTAAATTACCACTATAAAATCTCTGTGAAAATACTGAACATAGGCAGCCAAATCGCATAAGATATTGGAGAAGTTTTTCAGCTCCAGAGCCTGAAGACTTTTGATTTTGCCCAGTTTTTCAGTGCATCGCGGGAAACTTATGGAAAACCTCGCTTACCTCCACCTTGCTGCAAGTTACGAAGCCACTTCAAGCGTTGAGTTAGTTCCCGCTGGCCAGACGCTAAAACTGTTCAACCAGTTGGACTGGGCAAGACTTTCGAGCCAGTTTTTAATTCGATTATTAACTGTGCTTGCCAGCTTGACCACGATCACTCTGGCTGGTTATGTCCTGGCACTGCCGCTAGAACTCGAAGATACAGGCCCAGAAGTAGAGGCACTACAAAGGTGTTTAGTAGAACGAAATTACCTAGATACCAGCACCTTCGGTTATTTTGGCTCTAAAACTAAAGCAGCGGTTTTGCTGTTTCAGCAAGAGAGTGGTCTGCTAGACGATGGTGTTGTTGGTTCTGAAACAGCCAGAGCCTTGAATTGTCCTGAACTCAACTCGGCTTTAGTGTCAGCTGCCCCCTACTACAGCAGTGAACCGAGTAGTTTTGACTCAGAAATCTACAGTAGCCCTGTTGGTGAGGAAACTCTAACTTTAAACGATCGCGGTCCCGCCGTTGTAGCGTTGCAAAACCGTCTCACAGATTTGGGATACGATCCTGGCCCAGTGGATGGCGAATTTGGATCTAGAACTCAACAAGCTGTCATTCAATTTCAGCTCGATCGCAATTTAGAGGCTGATGGTGTAGTGGGTTCTGCTACTTGGGCTCGCTTAGGTGGTTTCCCTAATTCCAGCATAGCTTTTGAGACTACTGGAGGTCGTGGAGAGAGAGTGTGGCCTGCCGAGGAGTTCAGTGTTTTAGAGTTACAGCGACGGCTGAAGGCTAGAGGCTTCTATCCTGGCCCTCTAGATGGCAGTATGGGACCTGGCACTCAACGAGCGATCGCGGCGGCTCAGCGCTTTTATGGAGTGAGCGATCGCGATGTGCGGAATGGGCGCTTCTAACATGCAATATCATGCTTCAGTTTAGCAGCCTAATTGCTTCTAGACAGGCATGAGTGAGCGCTGACAGGTTGGGCAAATCGCGTGAATTGTCAGCTGGCAGTCCAGCAGATGGTATCCCTCTTTTTGTGCTGTCTTGGTACCAATCTTGAGAATGGGGTCGCTTTTAAACTCGGTGGTTTTATTGCAGCGAACACAAATCAGATGGTGATGGTAGTAAGGATAGGGTTGGTTGAGTTCATAATGCTTGTGGCCTTCTGCCAACTCTAGCTCCCGCAGAATGCCCATGCGCGCCATGAGCTTGAGAGTGCGGTAAATAGTCGATAGGCTAATCCGCTCTCCATCCGTTTGCAGTTCGTTGTACAAATCTTCAGCGCTCAGGTGGTTGCCTTTGGGCAAGTTCTGAAACACCTGCAAAATTGTCTCTCTTTGGGGTGTAAGCCGCCAGCCCCGCTCGTTTAGTTCAGCCTTTAGTGAAGACGCTGTGTAGAGAGACATAAATAACCTTCCCAATAAAGTCTCTTTATTGAGAAGGATACACAATCTACAGGGCGATTATCAAGAGGATCGCCTTGTTGACAATAAAATTAATGAAGTAGATGGTACGAATCTACCATTATTTAGCGTCCATGCCAAATTTGCCAACTTCCTGCGTTTGCTCCAGGCTCTACCTATCTGCTAACCAGCGTTTAGCTCAAGGATTCTAAATAATCTCGCACTCGATTGCGACGCTTCGGTTGACGTAGTTTTTGCAAAGCTTTCGCTTCAATTTGGCGAACTCGCTCCCGTGACAAGTCTAGAGCACGGCCAATTTCAGCTAAGGAATAAGGGTGACCATCGCCCAAGCCAAAGCGCATGAGAATTACGTCTCGCTCCCGGCTGGTTAAATCGGTTAGCAATTGCTGAAGATCTCGTCGCAGTGCTTCCCGCATCAAGATTTCTTCAGGAGAGACGTCTTCGGTTTCTAGCAAATCTCCCAGTTCCGTATCTTTCTCTTTGCCCACCTTGGTTTCCAAAGAGACAGAACGAGGAACTCGCAACAAGACCTCTCTGACTTGCGGTGCCGTCATTTCTAGTTCTTTGGCAATGTCGTCAATGGTCGCCATCCGACCCTTTTCTTGAGAAATTTTGCGCTGAGCTTTTTTAATTTTGTTCAGCTTCTCAGTGATGTGAACGGGTAGGCGAATGGTGCGGCTTTGAGTGGCGATCGCCCTTGTAATGCCTTGGCGAATCCACCAGTAAGCATAGGTGCTAAATCGATAACCCTTGGTGGGGTCGAACTTTTCTACAGCTCGCTCTAGACCGAGAGTGCCTTCCTGAATCAGGTCCAGGAGTTCTAAGCCTCGGTTTTGGTATTTCTTCGCAACAGACACAACTAAGCGTAAGTTCGCCTTAATCATGTGCTCTTTAGCGCGCAGACCCTCATTCTGAATCTGCTCTAACTCGGCAACTTCTAGCCCCACCACCTCTGCCCAGCGTCGCTTGCCTTGAGCTAAGATCGGTTTCAAATCTGCGACAGTTACACCTGCTTGGGTCGCCCAGCGCTCTAACGAGGGCCGATGACCCAACTGAGAGGCTAAACAGTCATGAGCTTCGATGAGATCAACGTAGAGCTTAATGGGCTCGTCTTCTGCCGCTGCTGCTTCGTTGCGTAGCTCCAGCAACCGCATGTAACGTTGAACTCTTTGTGCTTCTGAGACTTCTTCATCTCGCCCCAATAAGCGAACCCGACCAATTTCCTGAAGATACAGGCGTACCAAATCAGTAGTACGACGACTAATATTTTTGCGTAAGCCACTGACGGGATCGGCATACCCCATGTCCAAGTCAACGAGGTCATCGGCACCTGGCTCAATGTCCCCATTGTTCAACTGAAAGCCGTTTGCATTCAATTGATCGTCATATTCTGCATCAGCGTAAAAAGATGTTGCTGGCATAGTGATCGTCTCAGTCGCTCCGGGTAATTATGGGGCTCGCTAGCTAGGTCTCGCTGCTATTATTCCCGTCATGTCAGACTTCAGAACGCTGCTGAGAGTTCCGCTGTCAAGTCATATCAAGTTTCTCTGACATAACTTGAGGTCTCCCGATCAGCTGCGAATTGAACAGCCAGACTTCCTAGGTAGGATTTGAGTTTTAATAACTCAAGGGCTAGCTTCATAGTTCAATCAGGTTTTTGGTCAGCACCCGTTTTGTTGTTACACCCAATTTGAAATCTACTGTTTGGTAGATGCAGTTGAAACCTGTTTAGCTCGTCTATCCAAACTATAGGGAGAGAATCGGAAAGCACGAGTGACTCAGGTCAGGTGATAAGTTAATCTACATCACCTGCTTTAGCATTTCCTGATCACTAAATGAATTTCACCGGATCTGCAATCAGCACTGCTTTCTAGTTAAGCTTTGGTATAGGCTGTCGCGATCGCCTTCGACTTCTATAAACTGAAAAGGTTGTACTCTGGCTTGGCATCTCTCAGCATCAAAGCCTCGGTAGCTTGTTGCGGTGTGACTTCACCTTTGAGCAAGCGATAGACCTGATAGGAAATGGGCACCGAAATATTGTGTTGACGGGCGACTGGAATCAAAACTTGAGTGGTGTTAATGCCCTCAGCGGTTCCTTCTAAAGTTGCCAATACCTCGGACAGTGTCTGGCCTTGAGCTAAACCGTATCCCACTCGGTAATTACGACTGAGGGCGCTGTTACAGGTTGCCAGGAGATCACCCAAACCGGATAAACCATAGAAGGTTTCTGTTTTTGCTCCCCAATGGGTGCCGATGCGAATAATTTCTGTTAAACCACGAGTTACGAGAGCTGCCTTGGCGTTGGTTCCCAGTTGTAGACCGTCGCAAGCTCCAACCGCGATCGCAATAATATTTTTGAGCGTGCCGCCTAGCTCCACTCCTAGCGGATCAGGATTGGTATAGACCCGAAAGATGCTAGAGGAAAACGCAGCCTGTACCGTTTCGGCGGCGCTCATTTGCTCACTGGCAACCACTGTGGCAGCAGGTAAGCCTTGTTCAATTTCTTTAGATAGGTTGGGTCCAGATAGGACGACGACCGGATGAGCGGGAAAAGCGGCCTGCCAAATTTGAGCAGGGGTTAGCGTTGTGGTTGAATCTAACCCTTTGGTCGCGGTGATGAAGATTGCCGATTTGGCGATCGCCAGAGGTTGCAATTGCTCCACCACCGATCTCACACCTTGCATCGAGATCGCGGACACAATCAGATCAGCGCCTTCTACCACCTCTGCTAAACTTTGGGGGCTACGGCGTGACCAAAGACGGACGGCATGACCCTTCTTGGCTGCTAAGTTTGCCAAGGCGGAACCCCATGCGCCTGCTCCCAGGACTGCCAGCGTTACAGTTTGCACAGTTCTTAACTAGGCAATAAAGAGTCGGTAGAGGATGCACCAATGGTACGGGGATAGCGCTCCATTAGTACTCGGACTTGTTCCGCATGGTAAGAACTGCGGGTCAGGGGCGAAGAAACCACCTGCAAAAAGCCAATGGATTCACCAAATTCTCGCCAAGCCTCAAATTGATCTGGTGTGACAAACTCTTGTACGCCCAAATGTTTCTGGCTGGGCTGGAGATATTGCCCGATGGTGATAATGTCGCAATCTACGGCTCGCAGGTCTTGCATGACAGCCCGCACTTCTGCGTCAGTTTCACCCAAGCCCACCATGATGCCAGATTTGGTGTAGACCCAAGGTGCCAGTTCGCGCGATCGCTTCAGCAACTCCAAAGTGCGCCCGTATTCCCCTTGGGGCCGTACACGTCGATACAGTCGAGGCACAGTTTCTGTGTTGTGGTTGAGCACTTCTGGGTGGGCCTGCAAGATGATTTCGAGCGCCTGCCAGTTGCCACACAAATCTGGAATCAGCACTTCGATCGTGGTGCGAGGCGAGATAGCGCGAATGGCTTGGATGCAGCGCTCGAACTGAGAGGCACCACCATCGGGCAGATCATCGCGATTGACTGAAGTAATGACTACGTGGTTGAGGCGCAACCGCTGTACTGCCTCAGCCAAGCGATCGGGTTCTGTGGGATCGAGGGGTTTCGGTTTTTTGTCGAAATCAATGTCGCAGTAGGGACAAGCTCGCGTACAAGCTGGACCCATGATCAAAAATGTTGCCGTACCGTGATTGAAACACTCACCGATGTTGGGGCAAGATGCCTCTTCGCACACCGTGTTGAGTGATAAATCCCGCAGGATTTCTTTCACGTTGCCGACTCGCTCCCACTGAGGAGCTTTTACCCGTAACCACTCTGGCTTAACGACCACGCTGAGTTTCGATTGCTGAAGTTATGTATGATTAATCTTAACAAGTTGCGGCACATCCCAATAATTTTGTGGCTGTGATACGCTAAACTTGATTGGTTAAAACCAAAACGGGATGTAGCGCAGCTTGGTAGCGCACTTCGTTCGGGACGAAGGGGCCGCTGGTTCGAATCCAGTCATCCCGATCTTTCACATTGAAGAGCATTTACCAGGAAGAGCCTGCTTCCTCGCGGGGACCTAGTACCATTTGTAAAATCATGGATTTGCCACCTGCTTTGTGGTAGCGATCGGCCCAAGCGCGAATCACTTCATCCAATTCCTGTAAGGCTTGGCCCACTTTTTCCTCAGGAATATCCAGTTCTTCTAAAACCCGCATCACCCGAGGCTGCTGATCGGCCCAATCCTTCATCAATCGGAAGTAGCGAGCGGTGTCTTCCACCATGATGTAGGTGCGCTCTTCGTCGTCAGCGGGCGAGTAAGAAGAACGGGTTAGCGCATAAAAAGGCATACCCCAAGGCGACTCAATGCGGGTGACTGTACCCGAATAGATGAGGCGACGTTTGATATGCTCGGCCAAGGCTTCGCTGAGGGGTAGCCGATGTTCTGGTGCCAAATCTTCTTGCGATCGCTCATGAAGAAACTCGATCAAATCCATGAACTGAAAGGAATTGACCAGTTGGGCATCGGGTAGATTCTCTGGCAGCTTTTGCTCAATTTGTCGCTTTTCTTCTGAAGTTAGGCTGGTGCCTGGAATGCGCGATCGCCCAGGCATCCAGGGGTATTGCTCTAGCCAAACGTAGGGAAACTGAATCAGATACCGAGGCTCCTGAGACCCCAGCATCTTGAGCAGCTTGCCTTCGGTCAGCGCTTGTCTGACTTCTTCGACAATCACTTTGACCCGTTTCGGCTCAATATGGTGCAAGTGCCCTGTCATCCGCAGGTTTTGCCCTTGCTCCAAGTAGGTCATATAGATAGCGCATTTAGCTGCGGTGGCTGCCGCATCCAGGAAAGCCCCATGTCGATGTCCGCTAGTACGCATGGCACTAAATGCCAAATACAGCATGATCTGATCCATAGCACTGGGGCTAAGCCGTTTGATCAGATCTAAATCGTTAGTCATAGCAGAAGCCATGCTCCGCAGGAGCGACTAGGTGAATATACAATTTGTGTATAAAAGTTTAAGCGATTGGTAATAACTCTACCTGAATGAAACCTGAGTGAGGCAATTATTGATCGACTTACTTCAGTGAACACCCTTAAGCTTAAAGCATGCAGGTATTTTAAGCACTAGTGATTTTTCCTAAACCAGGGATTATTGATTTATAAATCAAGAGCCGCTAGAATCCTCTGTCTAGGAAAAGGTTTGACAGAATTCGCTGTATCCATAATCGTCCGCTACACTTGCAAAAATCATACCCTTCGAGTTGCATCAGTTTGTACTAACAATGGTTGACATTGTTTAATCAACTTGAGGCTGGATAAAAGGGTTGCCATTGTAGGTTTGGTGCCCTCAGTGCGATCGCAATTCTACAGTAATTCTCTTAAGTAGAAAAAGGAGCTTCAGGTAATAAACAGTTAACCTCAAGCTCGTTTTAATTTATACCCTGCACAATATTCAACTCAGTTAGGAGTGAGAGTAGAATAGTGGGGGAATTGGGTCTTAGTTTCATCGTCCACTACCACGATGCGGCCCCACATCATTATTGCCTTGTGCTTGAGCTGCAAAAGTTTCTTGGATGTGAACAGATGGCAAAGAATTGTGTAAGCTATAGCTAATAGGTTGCAAGCTAAATGCCCAAACAACTGTCAGCAAACTAACTGCAATGACAGATTGATAAGTGTGCATAGGAAGTATCCATCTCAGAGCTGCTACTTTCTGATACGGAACTTGGAACCCTTGATCAGGAAAAAATTGCGGTAGCTAAACTGGCATCAGTGACATTCTGAAAAAAAGATGCACTTTTGCTGGCTTGATTTCATCTTCTGCTAAGGACGAGACCGACAGTAGTCCAGCCAAGTAGAGACATTTTGGCAGAGCTGCTTCGCTTACACAGGTACAGAAACGAGCTGTTCAACCAACAGCCAGTTACCTGCTGCATTAAACCGCCCCATTACTTGCAGGGGTTGCTGATTGGGATATTCCATGAGCTGTTGATTGACTCGTGGGCATAAGGTAACCAAACTGATTCTGGTAGCGCGACCGTCAGTTGATGATGGTGCTGGATTCAGGTCTGTCAAGCTGTATTCTTGAGGGCGATCGCGACAAAAAACACCGCTTACCACAATCAATGTAGAGGAACTTAGCTCTGAGTTGTGGCTGACCGAGATTTCTGGTTTGGATGGCCGTTGTGCTCCACCAGATTCACCATCAACTGAGTAGGTCTCTGGATGGGCCAAAAAATGAGATTGCTGCTGGAGCCAGTCAGGATGCTGAGGTAGAGAATCGAACAGCGGAACGATGGCACTAGGGGCGGTAGGTTCTTCTAGCAAAGCCGTTTGCAGCGATCGCACTTCTAGCTCTCGTGGTTGGCATTGTTGCTCGACACATAAAGCCGCAGCCATGCCCGCAGCTTGACCGATGTTCATCACCGTAGGTTGAAGGCGGGTGGCACCATTGGCCATGTGAGAGACCGAAATATTCTTTTCGCAGACTAATAAGCCATCCACGGCTAGCGGCACCAGGCAACCGTAAGGAATGGTAAAAGGAGTTCCCGTCCAGCGCCCGCCCCACCGAATTGACTTGGGCTTGAGGTTTAAGCTGGGTAGAGCTTGGCCATTAATGTGCGTCGGATAGTGGTGATCGTTAGCGTAGTTGCCGATCGCGATCGCTGTGACTTGACCTTGTTCATCGACAGGCAGGGCGGCGACTTGCCCTCCAACCACAGGCAAAATATCCTGCTCGCGGACAGTCACCAGTCCTTGCAGGCGACGAGCTTCGCGATAGTAGGGATGCAGAGCATAAGCCCCTCCGCCTAAATTTCCAGGTAAGTGAGGAAAAATATCAGCGGCTAAACCGTAGCGATCGCCCAATTCTGTCTGGATGAAATGAGCCAAGCCTTGACTGTGCCAGCGAGCTGCTTGCCAAAACTCCCGCTGTGCTTGTGGAGACTGAATGAGCCGATCTACGCCTAAACCATAATCATTGCCGCACTGGGGCCAATTGAGCATGAAGCGATCGCCGGGTAAGCGACCGTAGTTAAGGAATTGCTCCGGGTCATAGCCCTCCCAAGCGCCAACAAATTGGGCTGGATCGTGATTGGGGGGAGGGGCGATCGCGGGGGCACGATTACCAGCGCCAAAATCTTGCAGGATCACGACCCAAGTCGGCGACTGCACCGGGCAGAGTTGAGTTAAAGCATTGGCCGTCGGTGGGGCGCTCGGCTCTTGCCATTCGGATTGCAACTCCCAACCCCAGCGGTACGGCACTTCGCCTAAGGCCAACAGATCTCCTAACTCGGTAGCATCTAAGGTAATTTGGGCTTTGACCGTCACCTCTGCAAATCGCACGCCTGTGACGCGATCGCCTTGGCGCAAAACTTCTACCGGGGTTTGCCCACTGATCCAATGCAAGTTAGGGAGCGATCGTACCCAATCGGCAAAAATGGCTGCTCCCACGCGCGGATCGTAGGTGAAGAAGCTGACCCAAGCATGGTCTAAGCCCTCCGGTTGTCGTTGTGCTAATTCCCGCAGAAACGCGCCCCAAATTCCGGTTTGGAATGCGGCCAGCTCATTGCCATCCGGGGCACAGACGCCTGCACTGGTCAACATACCGCCCAACCAAGGAAACTCACTCACCAAAACTGTTTTGGCACTCCGTCGAGCTGCTTGGATGGCTGCAACTGTGCCGCCTGTACCTCCACCCACAACTAAAACATCAGCGGTCAATTCTTCAATCGTCAGTGGCATGGGATTGGCTTTGTTAGTGTGGCGAATAAGGAGTCTTGGTAAAGTTTAAGATCATTGGGTCGGCAAAAACCTAATTTCGGTGCTTTAGCGGCAGCAGGTTATCAGCATTAGAGGGGAGTATGAAAGCACAAGTATTTCGTGGGGTGAAGCAGCTAAGTTACGAGGAACTACCTGTACCTGAACTAGGCGCAGATGAAGTGCTCGTGCAAGTCAAAGTGGTGGGGCTGTGCCAATCTGACATCAAGAAAATTCTCTATCCTCTCTACGAACCCCCCCGAATTTTTGGGCATGAAACGGCGGGCACGATTGCGGCTGTGGGAGCTGAAGTCAAAAACTGGCAAGTGGGCGATCGCGTGGTAGTGATGCATCACATTCCCTGTATGCACTGCAACTACTGCCTCAACGACAACTTCTCGATGTGCGATGTTTACAAAAACGTCACCACAACCGCAGGGTTTGCTCCCAGTGGCGGTGGTTTTGCAGAGTATGTCAAAGTGCCAGGGCATATCGTCCGGAATGGTGGCTTGATTCCCATCCCCAATGACATCAGTTTTGAGCAAGCAAGCTTTGTGGAACCCACCAACTGCTGCCTCAAAGCAGTGAAGAAAGCTCAAATTGCTCCTGGTCAAACGGTGCTGATCACCGGAGCAGGTCCAATTGGGCTGATGTTTATCATGCTGGTGAAATATTTTGGTGCCAGAGCGATCGCCACAGATCTGATTCCTTCGCGGATTGAGAAAGCCTTGAGTGTGGGGGCCGACGCCGCGTTTGATGCTCGCGATCCAGAACTGGCTCGGAAGATCCAGGAGTTAACCCAGGGCATGGGCGTGGATGTGAGTTTGCTGGCTGTGCCCAGTGACAAAGCTTTCTTCCAAGCGCTAGATTGCACGCGCAAAGGTGGCAAAATTCTCTTCTTTGCGGAGTTTCCTGATGAAGTGGAAATTCCCATTAACCCGAATGTGCTGTATCGTCGCGAAATCGACCTGATGGGCAGTTACAGCTCTTCTTTTCGAGTGCAAAATTTAGCCGCGGATATTGTGTTTAATCGTCGGATTGATGTGGAAGCGCTGATTAGCGATCGCTACCCCCTAGAAGATTTGCCAAAAGCTGTGGATCAAGCCGTTTCTCCGGGGCCAGAAACTTACAAAATTTTGCTTTATCCCTAATGCCACAAGAGAGCGAACCGCTCTTCACCTCTACGTTGTAGCTATCTCATCAATCAAGCGGGCGAACGACCGTTCGCCCCTACGATAGAAATCACGGCATGGTGAAGGCTTAGCAGTAGGGTGTGACGTCTTCACCACATTTGTCTGCTAGGTAGGAGAGCGCTCGGAACCGCAGACCTACCAACTGTTCGTAGAGCGGATTGAGTTTACACAGTGGCGGAATGTGGACCACTTTGCGACCAAAGAGCTGAATGTCGCGCTCGAAAGGGCATTGGGCGGGAATCAACTTACAAAGAAAACGAGCCACTTGAGGGTCTTGAATCTCTAGCTCATCCAACCATTCCCGCACCGGATGCAGCAAATCGTGTTTCTCTGCTTCGGTCAGGCCTAGGGCCGCTGCTGGAGCAGATGTGAGATCTGGACTAGTCGCAGTGGTTGCGGTTGGATTGTAGAGGGTGTGCCGCAATGCTTCTAGGACTGATAGATTCTGACCTAAGGCTTGGCAAAACTGCTCTAACTGGGCGTCTTCTTGGGTTGAATAAGTGCCATCGGCGATCGCAACCATCACCGCAGTGCGAAGAAAGTGTTGAGCAATTGCGTCATTCTGACCCAAACTTGCTCTGAGTTCTTCAGGGGTAATCGCTGTGGTTGTGTCTAGATCAGTCGAGGGAGCGATCTCCTGCTGAGTCAGGCTAGTGATGAGTTTTTGCTCCTCAGGGTCAAAGTTGCCATCGGCCCAAGCGATCGCGAGTAGCCCACGTAACCAGGCAGAAATTTGGTCGCTAGTCGGAGGAGATTGCACAAGATCGGACATAGAATTCTATTGACTCTCAAGTTGCAATTTTGACCCGATTCTAGCTTTAGTCTGCTCCAAGCTACTTGTAAGCTGGACTTCAACAGATTAAGTACGCTAGCACTTCGCTGTGAGGCAGTTCTGTGACCCTGCAAGAATTTAGTTTGCTATTGATGTCAATTCTCGCCAGTGTGGCGGGGCAATTTTTTCTCAAAGCAGGTGCACTTAAGCTCGGTAAAGTCAATGCTGACAATGCTTTGAGTCATGTGGTCGGCATTATGCTCACGCCTGAGCTATTGGCTGGTCTGACCTGTTATGCCTTCGGTGCGATCGCTTATATTTTGCTTCTGACCCGCGTCAAGCTGAGCATTGCGGCTCCCTCTGTTGCCCTTAGTTATGTTTTCGCTGTGATGCTAGGCTACTTTTTATTTCGTGAACCGATTCCGATTAGCCGAGTTGTGGGTTTAGGCTTAATTGTCAGCGGCGTAATTTTGGTGGCTTGGCAAAAGTAAAGTGCATTGCTAAAGACAAAGCGACTAAAGATAGTGCTGCAAAATTTCTGCTGTCGCTCGTCCTGTTTTGGCCCAGCTAAACTGTGCAGCTCTAGCTAATCCTCGCTGGCGCAGTTGCGATCGCAAGTGGGTATCAGTCGCGATCGCCTGCATTGCCTGAGTTAATTCAGCCACCTCATAGGGATTGATCAAGAGAGCGGCATCACCTGCGACTTCTGGCAAAGAAGCCAGGTTGGAGGTAATGACGGGAGTGCCACAGGCCATTGCTTCTAAGACAGGTAGACCGAAACCTTCCCAAAGGCTTGGAAAAACCAGGGCGATCGCTTGGTTGAGCAATTTGGGCAATTCGGCATAGGGCACATAATCCAGAAACTTTACCTGCTGCTGTAGCCCCAGTTCCGTGATTTGGGCTTGCAAGGCAGGCGTGTAGCGTGGATCAGCAGGGCCAGCAAACCACAATTCATAATCTGAACGGTTGGATAAAGCGGCGAAAGCGGATACTAAACGCTGAGGATTTTTGTGAGGATTGTGGCGACCTAAAAAGAGGAAGTAATTTTTTTGAGGCAACTGCAAATCTTGAAAATTACTGACATCATAAGCAAGTGGAATGGCGGTCAACTTCTTGGCAGAAATGCCACAAAATTTCACCACATCTTGAGCGGTTGCCTCTGAGTTACAAATAATGTGTTCTGCTTGCTGTAATCCAGCGGGAATGTAGTAGCGACAATAAAGCTTTTGGGCTTGAGAAAACCATTGGGGAAAGTGTAGAGGAATCAAGTCATGAATCGTGGCGATCGCCCTACAACTAGTTCCAATGGGTAATTCGGGAACTGGAGAAAATAGGAGTTGCGCTTGGAGGCGCTGATAGATTTTGGGTAAGTAAAATTGAGTCCAAAGCAACCGTTTTAGATGTCCTTTGGCTCCTGCTTCTGTCGTTAAGCTGCTAGAAGAGGGATAGGTTTTTATGTTTTCTGTGAGTGGGGTTGGGCTAATGGCTGTCAGTTCTCCGAGAGGTAGTGACTTAAGTAAATTGAGGCTATAAGTTGCCCAGCCTGTAGGTCGTTCGGGTAAGAAAGCTAAGTTGACTAATAACATGACAGCAAATTTCTATGTTACGGCTGCACCTAACACAGGCTATATTTTTGAGGGGTTATGAGCAATATTTTTGATTATTTTGATTTCCAAGAATATTTTCTAAAATCAAATAATAATACAAGAATTTTACCAAAGATGGGATTCAGAGTTTTTGAAAACAAAGTGAAAAATTTAATGAATAAATAAAATCTGAGGATAATTTGTTCAAGTAGAGAATGATGTTTTTGGTAATAGTAAAGCTGGCTTTTGCGATACTCGATTGCCATTGCGTCGGCTCGTTGACTCACAGATTGTCCGTGTAGGTGAATCAGAGCAGTTTTAGGGGTGTAGAGAATTTTCCAACCTTGGTTGCGCGATCGCTGACACAAATCCGATTCTTCAAAGTACATAAAGAAGTTTTCATCAAATCCACCTAAACTATCAAATAACTTTTTTCTGATAAAAATTGCGGCTCCAATGATAATCTCAACTTCTTGAATAGTTTGAAATTTCTGGCTGATTGCTGCCTGGTTTTGAGGGTTCCGATATTGCTTGAGCTGCTGCTGTGCTTGGTATTCTCCGCGTAGGCTGATGGCAGGTACTACTGAAAGCTGCAAAGTTTTATCTGGATTCAGCAGTTGCGGCCCAATCATTCCCACGTCAGGGCGGCTTTGCATCAATTCCAGCAGGTGAGGCAACGGATCGCAGATCAGAATTGTGTCGGTGTTGAGAAGAAATAAAAAATCGCCTTTGGCTACTTTTGCTCCGACATTGTTGCCTGCGCCAAACCCCAAGTTTTGAGTGAGTTGAATGAAGTGAACTTGAGGAAACTTTTGTGCAACTATCTCTGGGCTACCGTCAGTGGAAGCATTGTCTACAACAATGACCTCATAAGCAACGGATTGAACGAATGCTTCAATGGAATTTAAGCAATCTAAAATAACGTTAATGCCATTATAGTTAACTAAGATAATTGAAACTAAAATATCTTCGGTTTTAGTCACAATATATTCTCTATCTAATTAAGCTTTAATAAACAACTTCGGTGTTAGCTTTTGGCGTAGCTTCTTTAAGTCGAACAAAACTTTCAAAGCCCAAATTCTAAAGGCAATTCCTTCAGAGCCATACCCCGATCGCCAACTTTGCCAAGCTAAGCGAAGAATACCGAAACCAAAGTCTAAGTGGCGATCGCTAAAAGGGTCTCGCCATTGCGGATTGGTTTGCTGTTGGAAACGTAGATAAAACGCTCGACTCAAATTGCGGTGAATCAGATAGCTTTTGCCTGTAATGCGGCATTTTTTGCTCAACCAAACAATCAGTTCCCGGTAAAACTTGCCTGCATCTCTGACCACTCCAATCGTATTGGAGCCATGAATTCTGTATCTCACCAGAGGTTGCCGTACATGGGCGACTTTGCCTAACTGCGCCGCCACGATCGCTGCCCAAACATCGTGGTACCAGTTCACTTCGGTTTGGAGTGGAAAGGGTAGAACCGAGGGTAACAAGCTGGCACAAAACAGCAACGAGCAACCTGTGACTGTATTGCGTAAAAGCAAGAACTCAGCGGTGAGTTTTTCGGGCTGACGGCTCTCGAACTCCCAAGCAGAAGCATGTAAGGTGCGATCGCTGCCATCAATTAGCTCTAAGTCGGAATGGACCAGGAGCGCTTGTTCAACTCGCAGCGTTTTGAGCAATACTTCTAACTTTTGGGGTTGCCAAATATCATCTTGGTCGGCAAAGGCGATCGCCGTAACAGCAGCATCAGCCGCGACATACTCCAAGCCCCGCTCAAAGTTGTGATAGGAGTTGAGATTTTGGGGATGGAAATGGCAAATAAAGCGATCGTCCTGGCTCACCAAAGCTTGAATCATTTGCTGTGATTCTGGGTGAGAGCAATCATCCACCAGATGACAAACCCAATTTTGCCAAGTTTGCGCTTGGATGGAGGCGATTTGCTGGCGGAAATAGTCTGGATGGGGATTGTATGTGGCTAAAACGATCGCAATCTTTTCTGGATTGAGCATGGCAGGTTTAGGCCAGTTCAATTTGGCAGTCATCCCCCACCATAAATCTCAAGGCTTTGGGGCGACGCGGATGCACCGTCAGGCAAGCATTACGACCAATCACACTATCTACAATCCGCTGGTGAATATTCACGACTTTCGCGCCGCGCAAAATCACACTGTGATCAATATCGGTATCAATCAGTGTCACCTGATCGCCAATGCTGCTGTAAGGCCCAATAAAGCAATTTTCTAAATGACAGTTTTGCCCAATAATCACCGGACCACGCACCGTGCAGTTGATCAGTTGCGAACCCTCACCAATCGCCACCCTGCCACTGACTTGCGACTGCGGATCAATTTCACCCGCAATCTGCGGATTCACGTAGCTATCGAGAATAATTTGATTCGCCGCCAGCAAATCGTCTTTTTTTCCGGTGTCGAGCCACCAACCCGACAGTTGAGTGGCCTGAACTTGACGTTGTTGATCAATTAGGTATTGAATGGCATCGGTAATTTCTAACTCACCTCGCGCTGACGGCTGGATATTGGCGATCGCGTGGTGAATCAGAGGTGAGAAGAAATAAACTCCCACCAAAGCCAAATCAGAGGGAGGTTGCTGCGGCTTTTCTATTAAGCGGATGATGCGCCCATCGGGGGCTACTTCTGCCACCCCAAAAGCACTGGGGTTCTTGACGGAGCGCAGCATAATCAAGGCATCCAGGTCTTGCTGCCTAAACTTCTCTAAAAACTGCTCTAGACTGTCTTGGATTAGGTTGTCGCCCAGATACATAATGAAGGGCGAGTCTCCCAAGAACGGCTGCGCCACTTTCACCGCATGGGCTAAGCCAGCGGGCTGGTCTTGCAGAATATAGGTGATTTTGGCTCCAAAGCGATCGCCATTTCCCGTCTTGGCTTTCACTTCTTCCCCAGTTTCGGGGCTAATAATGATGCCGATATCGGTGATGCCAGCGGCGACAATGCCCTCAATGCCATACCAAAGAATCGGTTTATTAGCGACGGGCACAAGTTGTTTAGCTCCCGTATAGGTGAGCGGTCGCAGCCTGGTGCCTTTACCCCCGGAGAGAATGAGCGCTTTCATGGGTTTGAGCGTAGAGTTCTGCTAGCATCTGTCTGAGTCCTTGTCGCCAGTGAGGAGGATAAGTTCCCAGAACTCCCGCTATTTTTGCACAAGAGAGGACCGAGTAGGCTGGACGACGGGCAGGCGTAGGATACTCAGCGGTGGTAATGGGAACGACCCGTTGAATTTTGAGTGGAAAGCCTAATTCGGCGGCTTCCTCAAAAATAGCCACCGCGAAGTCGTACCAACTGGCCACACCACTATTGGTGTAGTGATAGATGCCTGTGGTTTCGGGACTTGCGTGGGGGATAAATTGGGCGATCGCCTGTGCTAAATCTTGGGCCCAGGTGGGGCTACCAATTTGATCCGCGACTACGCGAATTTCTTCTCGCTCTGCCCCCAAGCGCAGCATGGTTTTGACAAAATTACTTTTGCCGTAGCTGCCGTAAACCCAAGCGGTTCTGAGGATGGCGTAGTTAGAGATACTCAGCGCGATCGCCATTTCTCCCATTAATTTCGATTTGCCGTAAGCACCCAGCGGATTGGTGGCATCTGTCTCGACATAGGGGTGGCTCCGGGTGCCATCAAACACATAATCCGTTGAGATGTGGACAAAAAAAGCGCCCAAGCGTTGAGCAGCTTCCGCTAGAACTTGAGTAGCCGTTGCATTAATAGCGATCGCCTGGTCTAATTCCGTCTCGGCTTTATCCACCGCCGTATAAGCAGCCGCATTCACGATAACTTCTGGCTGCAACTTATCGATGGTTTGCCGAATTTGCTCTGGATGAGCCAAGTCCAAAGCGCCACGCCCCAGGCCCATCACCTCACCCAAAGGTTTTAGACAGGTCTGTAGCTCTTGTCCCACTTGACCGTCAGCCCCAGTGACTAAAATCCGTTTCATGCGAAAAGTTCTGCAACTTGAAAGGGTTGACCTGCTTGATCCTTGGCCGACAATATTGGTGTTTCGCCCGCTAGAGGCCAAGCGATCGCCAGGTCTGGATCATTCCACAAAATACAGCGCTCTCCGCCCGGAGCATAGTAGTCTGTTGTTTTATACAGCACTTCCGCCACATCAGAAATCACGAAAAATCCGTGAGCAAAGCCTGCGGGAATCCAAAACTGGTGTTGGTTTTCGGCACTGAGTAAGCGCCCAATCCATTGCCCAAAGGTGGGAGAACTGCGGCGAATATCAACTGCGACATCAAACACTGCGCCCACCACGACTCGCACTAGCTTGCCTTGGGGTTGTCGAATTTGGTAGTGCAACCCGCGCAACACATTTTTTTGCGAACGAGAATGGTTGTCTTGCACAAAGCTAACTGTGGTTTCAGTCTTCTCGCTAAAGGCTTTGTGGTTAAAGCTTTCAAAAAAGAAGCCGCGATCGTCTCGAAAGATCCGAGGCTCAATCAGCAAGACATCTGGAATCTCAGTTGGCACTACATTCATGGTCACTTCTCACACCGATCACTCAGCCTGCTTTAGCTGCTTGGACAGCTCTAGCCCAGTTGCGTTCCCAGAATATCACTGTTGGGGCAAGCTGAAAGTGCGGAATCGAACATGGGTATTTCCCGTCTTTCTGTAGATTTTCTGTGAACCTCTGTTAATAATTTTGTGAGCGATGCGATCGCTTGACTTAACTTGATGAAATTTGTCTAGATTTTACAGAAAAAACAAATTTTATTTTCCGTATGTTCACGCACGTAACGTTAGAATTAAGCTAAAGCTTACGTGCCTAATTAAATTTTGCTAAAGATTCTTCCTAGAACTTAGTTGCCTACCTGCCATTCGAGCCGAGCTATTCACCTCAACTTTAAAAGATTGTCAATTTTATTGTTTCAGTCCTTACCTCAAGCTTCTGCTCAGATTGAGTTAGGCGAAATCGCTCTAGGGTTTTAGCATCTCAAAAATCATTGGAGAAGTAGCAGCTTAGAACTGATAGGCTCAGCATTTCAAGTCCATTAGGGTCGCTGTCATTGTGTGTTTCATCTGTGGTCCGGGGCTGGTCGAGTATCCAAGCTAGTGAATTAAAGAGACCGAAATTTTGGTGGACAGGCTAAATACACATCAACATTCAAGTTGGCAGGCCGAAGAGTTACCTGGCAAATTGCGGCCAGTCATGAAGTCGCACGCATTGCCAAATTATGCCGACACGTCTCGGATGCAGCAGTTGGAAACAGAGCTGTGGGTAGAGCGCTTCTGTAACCAACTGAGCGATCGCTTGGCGGATAAACTGCTGAATCATGGTCATTTAGTAGATCGAGCCAGCACCTTACAGCCAGAAGCAGAAATTTTTCAATGGGTTGTCAATGAGTTAAGAACTGCTCTAGGCAACGGTATTGTCGCGATCGCGCTCCCTTACCAGTCAGCTGCTCCGGTGGCAAAGCCTTCGACTCCCACCCCAGAAGCGGTAGTGGCTTTCCAGATCGCCCATGTTGCGTCTCAACAATTACAGCGACCGAGTCAGGTTGGATCAAGCATGGCGATCGCCACCAGCAAACCCCTCAAATTCAGCTTAGGAGAACTGCTCACCCTCACAGATTTACAAACCCTACATGCTTACAACTACCCTGCGGCTTGGCCGATTCCCAATCTGGTGGGGGAAGTGCTGGGATGGTTGATTGTGGTGGATGCTGTGGGCGAGGAGCGACTGGCAACCTTGCCTGCTTGGGAGCAACTGGCAAGAACCAATCTGATTGAGCGAACGGTACGTCAATGCGCGATCGCAATTCAGCAAGCTCGACAATTGAGTGCCGCTTGTCCGCAATGCCAGAAATTAGAAACCCGTAATCGAGAGTTGGAGCGCACCAACCAACTGAAAAGTGAGTTTTTAGCCAATACCAGCCACGAAATTCGCACGCCCCTCAGCTCCATTTTAGGCTTTACCCATTTGCTGCGGGAGCAAGGCTACAACCCCAGCAGCATAAGGCATCGTGAATATCTCAACATTATTCTGACCAGCGGTCAGCATTTATTGGCCTTAATCAATGACATCCTAGATCTTTCCAAGATCGAAGCCAATCAACTAGATTTGCAGTGGGAAACCACCAATGTGGAAGAGATTTGTCGTAGCGTCTTGAAATTGGTAAAAGAAAAAGCCAATGATAAAGGTCTGGAGTTGCGGCTTGACCTCGATCCAAATGCAACGACCTTTGTGGCTGACCCTTTGCGGCTGAAGCAGATGCTCTTTAATCTGCTTGCCAATGCCCTGAAATTTACCACCAAGGGAACGGTGGGTCTACAGGTGCAACTGGCGGGTATTTTTCTCCACTTCACCGTTTGGGACACGGGTACTGGGATTTCTCAAGAGCAGCAACAACAACTCTTTCGGCCTTATTCCCAGATTACCAATACCGTTGTCAGTCGAGATGAGGGTACGGGTTTAGGCTTAGCTTTAACCCAAAAACTAGCAGAGCTACATGGTGGCTGGGTGGAGTTGGAGTCGGAACTGAATCGGGGGTCACGCTTCACGATCAAGCTGCCGCTAACGCCACAACTCAATTCCCAGACGCAACTCGCCTGCCAGGAGACAACATCAGCAGCGACAGTTGTGAGTGCTACTACGTCTGTTGCTGAAGCGGGCGCAAGCTACAACCTGGGAACCGAAACGCCGCCACCGCAGGAGCCGAGTTCCCGATCGGGCGATCGCCCTGCCCCACCGCTGGCCCAGTCTCGTTCCCCTTCTAGTCATGCCAGTGCTGCCAATTCCACTAACCAAACTGCTCAGCGATCGCGACTGAAGCGAACGGCAATGCAGGCCGCTGAACCTGTTACCCAAGCCACGTTGCGCCGTACTTCAGAAGTGGCTACAGTGAGTGCTTCAGGCAGCAGTGGCAAAGCGGTAGCGCGTCCCCGATCGTTGAGTTCCTATTCTCGTCCGAATCAGATTCTTTTGGTAGAAGACCACGTTCCCAATGCCAAGCTGTTGATTACCTACTTAAGCAAGCTGGGCTACGAAGTGACTTGGGTGCAGAATGCCACCGAAATGTGGCAAGCTTTAACGATTTCGTTACCTGCTCTGATGCTGATGGACATTCACTTGCCTGAGGTAGATGGCCTGACCCTGACGCGCCAGCTCCGGGCTTGCCGCAAATATCAACAGCTACCTATCATCGCGCAGACCGCAATGGCCATGACAGGCGATCGCGAAGTCTGCATGGAGGCAGGGTTTACAGACTACCTGACTAAACCGATTGACTTAAGCGCCCTCGCTCAAATGGTGGCTAAGTATAGCGGTAGTGGCGCTGAGGCCGACAGCAATCTACCTCAGCAAGCTTAGCGGCACCATTCCCTCTGACAAATTCATCGAAAATTCGCTACTCTAGGTGAGGCGATGGGTGACAAAAGTATTGTGATAGCTATTGCTTAGGGGTTGCCAGATGATGCTGCTAGAAAAACTTGAGCAATTGAGAACCTTGTTTGCCGAAATGGAACGAGCTTTAATTGCTTATTCCGGCGGCATCGATAGCACTCTAGTGGCAAAAGTGGCCTACGATGTCTTGGTCGATCGCGCCTTAGCAGTCACAGCAGCGTCTCCCTCCTTAATGCCAGAAGATTTGGAAGATGCCCGAATTCAAGCGGCGGAGATTGGCATTGCCCATGAGGTGGTCAACACACATGAAATGGACAACCCCAACTATGCTGCCAATCCGGTGAATCGCTGTTACTTTTGCAAAAGCGAACTGCACGACACTCTCAAACCCCTAGCCCTAGAACGAGGCTATCCCTATGTCGTCGATGGGGTGAATGCCGATGATCTGCGTGACTACCGCCCTGGCATTCAAGCAGCTAAAGAACGAGGTGTGCGATCGCCTTTGGCTGAAGTCGGCATTTCAAAGCTAGAAGTCCGGGAACTGGCGAAATCTTTAGGCTTACCCTGGTGGAACAAACCCGCTCAACCTTGCCTCAGTTCTCGTTTTCCCTACGGTGAAGAAATTACGGTGGCAAAACTACAACGAGTCGGTCGAGCTGAGCGCTATCTCCGCAACTTGGGGCTAGAAAACCTGCGGGTGCGATCGGAAGGGGATACCGCCCGCATTGAGCTACCCCCCGAAGCAATTAAAGCGTTTGTTGCAGCCAATGACCTCCCGACCCTGGTGGCAGCTTTTCAAGGCTACGGCTTTCTCTACGTCACCCTCGACTTAGAAGGTTTCCGCAGCGGCAAACTCAACCAAGTCTTGCAGATTGCTAACAGCAAC
>DATNPE010000595.1:0-4790 GCA_036703355.1 Allocoleopsis sp.
GAGCGATCGCACTACATCAATCAGTAACGCGATCGCTCCTCTTTTTTATTCAACCAGCCAAAGACTAGCGCTTATTCGAAGGTTCTTTTTCCCGGAGGGCTTCGGCGGCAGAGTGCAGGAGCTCGCTGAGGATTTGGCGAATTTGTCGCTCTTTTTTGGCTACGACTGTTCCTGCATTGCCCAATCGCTCTTCTAGCTGCGATCGCTTCTGTTCCACCTGTTCCGCCAATGCTTCCGCTTGGGGACGAGAGCGGTTATACCAGTTTTTTGCTTCGTCTAAATATCCCTGAATTTCTTCGCTACGGCCACCATAGCGAGCCGCGAGGTTGGCACGTAGGATAGCGAGTTGGGCTTGCAGTTGAGCATATCGCTTTTTGAGGGAGGAAACTTCTTCGCTGTCGCGTAGGGAGTCAATCGCGGATGTGATCGCTGCCCTGGCTTTAGGCGGAGTTTCAGGATGCTCTGCTTCTCCCACCTCAACGAGCAGGCGATCGATCTCCTGTTGTAGTTCCGTTTCTTCGGTGTCTAATTTGGCTTCGAGTTGCTTCATCTCAGATTGGGTCTGAGCAATCGAGCGGCGTCTGAGTTCGCTCACTCCTTCGATCGCACCTTCTAAGGAAGCAGTTACTTCATCTTTCAGTTCGCCACCCTTTTCTTGAAAGGTTTCTACGACCGCAGAAACGGCATCCCTAACGATATCTCGCAGTTCGCCTGAACCTTGCTTGACTTCGGATGCAACTTGCGAAACTGCCGACTTCACAATGTCTCGAATTCGCTCCGATCGCACCTGTCCAGTAGACTTGACTTGCTGCAAGTCTTGGGTGATTTTTTCTTTGATATTACTAGGCATACTTAAACACTCGTTTTGTTAGTCGTAGTAAAGGCTTTTTCAAGCTCACACTTGAAACTCAATAAAACTCGTACTGTATGAATCACATAAACTGAATCAGCGGATGCCTAGATCCTGTCGTAGACCCACAGAAATTGTTCACCCCCTTTAGGCAGAATCTAATCCTTCTGTTCCTAAGAGAGGTGAATCTCTATGACTTTAGCGCTAATAGAAGATCTGTCTTCTTAGAGAGGTTATCCCTGAGTGGAGTTATGTAAAGTCAACGTAGAACTTTTAAAACGTTTTATCAGTTGTATTTAAGGGAAAACAAAATGGTTAGTAATTTTTTGACCTTAATCGCTACTGCCTTGAGCTTGCTCGTGGTTGATTTAGCTGTTCCGGGTGTAGATATCGCCACTTTTCCGGCAGCTATTATTGCAGCGATCGCGATCGGTGCCGTCAATGCAGGCGTTAAGCCTGTGCTGAATGTGCTCTCTTTACCTTTAAACTTTGTGACCCTGGGGGCTTTTTCGATCGTCATTAACGGTCTGTGTTTCTGGCTCGCCTCTGTTTTGGTTCCTGGGTTTAGAGTTGATGGTCTCATTGCCTTCTTGCTCGGTCCGGTGATCTTGTCTTTTGTCAGCACTTTCATGAATCGCTACTTTGCTGAGAGAAGCGTTGATCTAAAAACAGAAGTTTAGGCTTCACCATTAACCCTTGACTAACCCTTTGTCTAGATTCTAACGACTCAGTTTTACGAATTTTCTAGTGAAATAGCTCGTTTGATGGAGTCTTTCGGGCAAGGGGTTTAGGAAAATACAGTCAAAACGAATTTAACAAACGGAAGGATTCTATGAAATTGGTTCGCATTCTTGCAGGTATCTTAGTGCCTCCTCTGGGTATCTTTCTGACTGTGGGCGTTGGCCCTACCCTAGTGATCAATATTTTGCTGACCTTGTTGGGTTGGTTGCCTGGTAGCATCCATGCGATTTGGGTAATCCTGAAGCACGACGAGCGACTCAATCGCCAGGAAGGCGTTTACTAATTGACTTAATTGCTGTCTAATTCAGTTTCTCTAAAGCATTTGCCATCGCTGAGACTGAGTTCCTAAATATCAACTGAAAGCAACGTCCAGGGGGGGCGTTGTTTTTATTTGGTTTCTCAGCAGTTGGCCATCACGTTCTATCGTCATACAGATTTATTTCCATAATCCAAACCTTTAGAGTGACGGAAAGAGTAGCAAGGATGACAAAACATGCCTCAAGAACGGCATTTAGAAGCACAAATATTGGCTCAAGCTGTGGAAGCTAATCTATCGGATCAAGTGGATGACGTGGAGGCGATCGCGGTAGATGTGAATACTGACCTGGGCAAAATTGTCCAAGGAAAAGCTGATGAAGTTTCGGTTGCAGGCGAGGGGTTGGTTATCCAGCAAGACATCCGCGTACAGGAGCTGGAAATGCACGCGCAGGCAGTCGCAATTAACCCAATCAGCGCTTTGTTCGGCAAAATCAAGCTAGAGCAGCCGCTGGATACGGTGATGCGGGTAGTGCTGACAGAAGCAGACCTGAACCAAACCCTCAATTCTGAAGCGATTCGTCAGTACTTGTTTCCTTGGGAACTGAACGTGGATGGGAAGATTGCCACAATTGAATTGCAACAACCCATGAAGCTGAGACTGCTAGCGGGTGGCAAGATGCAATTCATTGGCAATTTGCTCCGTAAAGAGGACAATCAAGAACAGCGAACTCATTTTTCTGCTGTAATGCTTCCCCGAACTGAAGACCAGCCAGTTTTACTCGAAGAATTTCGCTGCCAGCCAGGTCAGGGGCTACCCTTTGGCCTCACTTTTGCGGTTTTCGAGAAGATGAGAGTCTTGCTGGAGCAACCTTATCTCAAGTGGGAAGAGATGACGTTTAGAGTGCAGAGCTTGGAGGTACAGGAGGGGAGTATGGTGTTGCACCTGGAAGCTTACGTTTACCAAATCCCTGATCTTGGAACCGATGCCCTATGAAATTTGTTTCTGATCCACCGATCGCCGTTAAGATTCGACAAATGCAACAGCGAGTCCGGTGGCAAGATCCGTTGTTGTTAGAGCGAGGCATTGATCAAACGCGGTTGGCGATCGCAGATGGTGGATCAGAAGATACAGAGTTTTCGTTTTTAGTCGTGGGGGATAGTGGTTCTGGTCAGCATCGCGGCCATAATCCTCAGCGACAAGTGGCGGAACAAATGTTGGCGCAAAAGGAAGACTGCCGCTTTGTCTTGCACACCGGAGATGTGATTTATTTAGTGGGTGCGAGTGAGTATTACCTGAAGAACTTTATCGAACCCTATCGGGAGTTTTTAGTCGGGGGAGAGCGACCAGAAAAAATTCCTTACGATCGCATGGTGTTTAACTTGCCGTTTCTCCCAATTCCTGGCAATCATGATTATTACGATCTGCCGTTGGCTTTGGGGCTGATCGTACAAGCAACACTACCTCTGCGTCGTCTGCTGCAATCACATCTAGACTTTGATATTGGTTGGCGAGGATCTGGGCAAGGCAAGGTGTATGCTCAGGCATTCTTAGATTGCTTAAATCGGTTAGGTTCGCCGCAAGCGATCGCCCAACATCTCGACCATCACTACACTGCTAAAACAGAGACAGGCTTATGTCTACAATACGAGCCTGGACAGTTCACCCGATTGCCGAATCGCTATTACACGTTCCGTTATGGCGGCATTGATTTCTTTGCCCTCGACTCTAATACATTTAATGCCCCCTTGCCGTTGCCCACGACCGGAGAGGGAGAAGCGTATCGGCATCTACTAGAAAAACGCCGGAATGAAGTAGAGCAGCAAAAACAACAAATCCTCGCCACCTCAGCGACACTCAAGCCCGACCAGCCAGAAGATGCTGAGCACTTGGATGATATGCGTACCAAGATCGAGCAATTGGAAGAAGCCAAGCTAGATATTGAGAAGCAGTTGGCCGCAGATAGCACCACTGTCGTTGATCAAGAGCAACTGAATTGGCTCAAGCAACGACTGCTAGAGTCTTGGTATACGGAAGAGGTGCGCGGACGAGTGATTTATTTTCACCATCCTCCCTATGTCACTGAAGCAACTAAGTGGCACCAAGGCCAAACCCTAGCCATTCGCCACCGCTTACGCCAAGTTTTAGATGCAGTGGCAGCGGAGATTGGTGCAGTGGGTGATCCTAGAAAAGCGATGTTGCGCGATCGCCCCCTAGTAGATCTGGTGCTCAACGGTCATGCTCATTGCCTGGAATATCTCCGCACGCTTGATACAGGTCATGCAGATGCTTATTTAAACTGGATCGTTTGCGGTGGCAGCGGTTTTAGTTTGCGTCGCCAAAGAGTTGAAGGACCAGAGTTGCGAGAACCGATTGGCACTGTGATGAGCAGTGATGAACAATTGGTGGCGCGATCGCTCCTTTATGTGGGTCGCACTGGATCGGGTGCCCAGAAGCGTCGCCCCTACTCGTTTTTACGAATTGATGTCAAAGAAGGTAAGCCACCCCAGTTTGTGATTCGGCCCTTTGTGGCAGAGCGGGTACAACGACAATGGAAAAACTACGCGATCGAACCTTTCACAATCTGAAGTGTCTGAAGTGATAGCTCAAAGCTTCTAGTTCCGTCTGAAAACCCCTACAGTCCTCGCGCCTAACCTGATTTGCAAGGTTAGCGAATGGGTGCTAAGATTTTTGTCTATTTGAGAGATTTTGAGACTCAACAATAGACTACAAATAAGAGTACGAGTCTTAAATTGATACAAGTTTTTGCCAGCAACTCATTAGAGAATTCTTATCTCGTGCATGACTCAAGGAACTACGAAATTACGGCTTGAGGATTTGTGGTCTAAGGCATGTTAGTTTCAGCGATCGCGTCACATGCTTTCTCCTCAGCAACCGCCTAGCAATTGGGGTCAAATTATCTTGTCAGCTCTGCTCTTGTCT
>DATNPE010000596.1:0-3351 GCA_036703355.1 Allocoleopsis sp.
TCGTTTCGCCAAGAAGCAATAGCGCTCAAGCGATCGCCCTAGATGGCAGACTGCATTGTCCCGTTATTTACATTGGGGAGCGAGGTAACTTACTTCAGCCGCTCTTAGGGGGTCATTGGGAAAGTAGTTGGCAAGTGAAGATCGACAGCTATGACCCAGCCACAATGATGATTGTCGTTCTCGCGTGGGGTTGCGATTCGAATCACTGGCATAGCTATGCACAAACCCTAGCAGTCAAGAATGCTCCCACACCGATACAGGCCTACGTGCAGAACTCAGGCCGCTTGTCAGAGTTTATCTTGAAGGACTAGGCAATGCAGAAAGTTACTGAGTTAGATCATCCTCCTGTTCCTGGCAAGCATTATCTAGTACCTTGCATTCGACTCAAAGATGACCGCAATTGGCTGCCTATTCTAGAGCCCCTGCATGATGATGCGGAAATTATTCTGTTTCCAGAACCTCACTGGCACTATGATTGGCGCTTTTGGATTCCGGATGTGATTGAAGAAATGTTTTTCCCATTTTGCTTTGCTACCGACGACCTAACAGATCTTTGCGGTCAGGTGGCTCGACGAGACATGGTAGTGGGTGAACCAGTTTGGAAATGGCGGATTTGTCGCCGACAAATGCCCACCTTTCCTACTCATTTTCGCAAACTTAATTTGCAGCCTACTCCTGCTGCTAAAGAGGTCAGTTTTTTGCGGAAATTAGAGCAGGCTTACCGCGATCGCTGCATGACCTGCAACAAATGTCCCCATCGAGGCATAGCTCTGGATACCATGCCGCAGCAGGATGGAGTCGTTGTCTGCCCAGGTCATGGGCTTGCTTGGAATCTGGAGACGGGTGAAGCAGTGCGGAGGGTTTCATAAGGTGATAGGACCAGACCCGTGCTGTCCCACAGCGTCAAGTTTATAAGACTGAGGAGCAGATGCGGGTTCGAATCCTGTCAGTCCTGCTTGGGGCTGTAGCTTAACGAATAAAGCACTTCTCTCATTAACAAAAGGCTGGGATATGGCTTCTCCCGGTCTTTTGTATTTTTAGGCAAACCATCGCTTCATAACTGGAAAATTCTGGGTCATTCCCGCATCTTGTAACATCTTGATACCTGGGTGAATGCCAGCATCAAACAGCTCCCAAACAGTCCATCCAGCATCATTAAAGCCTTTGTCAAACACAGCAAGACTAGGTATATCGCACTCTATAGCGGCAGCGTAGTCCCATGCCTCCACCGCGTAATCCCCGGACTCAAGCCCAAAGGTTTGAATTTCGATTTGGCCTGGTTGAAGTGAAGGCCACACGTCTTTCGGCAGTAAAGCTAAATGCCCTGCCTCATGGAGCAACTCCCCTACCTGAACTCTAGCTGGGCAGAAGTATAAGCATCCTTCTAACAACCAACATCCGGTAAAGAAAGAGCTAGGCGGATCAGGTATGTAGGAGGGCACGACTTGAAAAGGCAACCTAATCTTCTTGAAGAGCGATCGCGCCCGATTGACGAAGTGTAGGTTTGCCTGCCGTCGTTTCTTCTCAAAATCAACAATGGGGCGAATCATGTTTTTTGAAACAAACTCAATCGTTTTGAAGTACTGAAAATTCAACAAGCAGAAGACTGGTCGGGAGATTCTAGAGAATCTGTCAACGAAGTCACTAAAACAGGCTGAGTTGACCCGTTGATCCAACAGTGTTTGTAATTTTGCTTTTTCCAGAACTAGGCTTGCTGGGCGGCGCGATCGCTTGAGGCTCGACTTTAGGAGGAGACTTGGAGTTAGCCTCTGGCTCGCGGCCCAACAGCTTGGCATATCCTCGTGTGCCTTCGTTAAAGGTTTGTTTGCAGTCGGGACATGTGGCGCTATCGAGTCCGATCACAACTCTTGGATGCTGACAGGGTAGTTGTGACGGCTTAGGCTCTGCTGAGGCGATCGCCTGTTCAGGAACTACTTGAGGAGTTGGAACGGTCTGTTGCTCAATCTTTGGTAATTCTTGCGCCGAAGAGGTTGGGGGCTCATCGTTGGGGTTTATGTCCGGTAGACAAGTAATGTCGCCTGGGCGAAGAGTTACCTTGGATCGATATCCCATCTGACCAATGTAGGACCAAACCTCACCAAACCGTCGCCAGACTTTCACGATCGGATCTCCACTTCCTTCATCCAGATCCTTAACAGTCACTTCAGCAGTTTCGGCAGGGAAAGAGTGAGGGATGAGGGATGAAGGGTGAGAAGTCGGGAGTGAGGAGTGGGGGCTAAGGGTCGATTGCCAAGCTGTAAAGCACTCAGGACAGAGTAAAGACCTCCCTTCGGCCTGCCACGGCGTTAAATGCGACGCCAAGTAGTATGCCCCTTCCAAAGCTCCACATAAGCGAGGCTGCTGTTTAGATAACCCAATGTGCCGTGTAGTAGCCTGACTCGCCTGAATAGGGGGTTTACCCGACTCAATCCATTGCTTAACCTGGGATACCCGCTGTCCAATGCCACCACTTCCAAAGTGAACACGTGTGGTGGGAAATAGTTCGTTGAGAAAAGTTTCTGCTGATATTGACTGATCAGCGATCGCTTCTAGATAGTCCTTACCCAAGTCAACATAAATTTCCTGATAAGGGTGCTGAGCCAGCGCTTTAAGGTCAGCTCGAACCTGAAGGCGCAGCTCGTCTGCCCTGGCTTTAGACATCCGGCGATCGTAATTGGGAATTTTATGGCTGTGAGGGATCAACCCAAATTCTGCTGACAGAATCCAAATAGACAAGTCTTTAGGTAAGCGATCGCGCTCCTGAAACTTTGCCAACATCTTGTACATGGGTCCCGTGTAGCGGCAAATGGCAGGAATAGGAGCCTCGCAATCATCTTTGGGTTGGGAGCAACCAATGATTAGTAATTTGTTTGTTCCTGCTAGAAGTTTTGACCTCCTTGCTTGGTACACCTGAATACAAGCAGAGCAGATACCTGCTGAGTGGCTCAGCCTGAAGCAGGTAGTACTGATGGCATCAGTTGTCTGCTCGCCGCATAGCGCCACAAAAGGAGTGAGTTGAGCTGCATCGTCATCTTCAGGGAAGTCTGCTAAATGGTCACCACTAGACAGGTCTGCGGGTATTGGCTGTGGAGGTGGAGGGGGTTCTAAACCTGAATCAACTTGTTCCAGCTCCAGCTGGCAAGCGAGCACCTGCTCGGCTTTGCTGTTGTCCCACTCTACAGTTACCCACGGCTCCAGCCAAGCATTGGGGCGATCGCGATGCGGCGAGAACCAGCGAACTACTCCCACTCCTTCATTAATTGAGGAACCACGAGTATCTCGAACGCGATCGCCCAATGACAACTCAATTCTTGGTTGCAAGAAGCAAAGTGTTTTAGGGAGTAATGCGTC
>DATNPE010000597.1:0-2578 GCA_036703355.1 Allocoleopsis sp.
GGTGAATCTGTTTGGCGGCTGCCCTCGCGATACCACCATTACCGTCAATACTGAACAACTCCACTACAGCGAACTCACGCTCAAAGGTGTTTTTCACAATACACCTCACTATGTTCGTGCCGCCTTGTCGCTGCTGGCTAGCCGCACGGTGCCGTTTGAGTTGTTAATTAGCGATCGCCAACCCCTAGAACAACTTGAACAAGTGTTTCAAGACATGAAAGACCGCAAAGTGATTAAAGTCGCGATCGCCCCCTCTGACCTTTAAGGCTGTGATCGATTCTTTTCTTGAAACTGATATATTTAGGGCGCAAATCGCCAATACTAAGGCATTGCGAATTTCCCATTCCTGGGGCGGTTGTCATGTGTCAACAAGAGGCTTGTGATGAGTAGATTGCAACTGGGAGCTGTTCTATCTTTTGGATTGATGCTAGTGCTGGGTGGGGGACAGGCCAATGCCCTACCAGGTCAAACGACTGAAGAGGTAGGAGCTTGGATTCAAGGCCATCCCACCCTGCGGCCTACCAGTGGAGAAAAACTGCTGGTGCGTAAGAGCGATAGTGCCGCTCAACGATTTACCTTTCAAGCCTCTGTCCTGGCTCCTGGCAAAGTCATTCCGGCTGGAGACCCTAGCATTATTCGCTCCGAGCGTCTTTCGATCTTCGACATGATCAATGGCGTGAATCAGGCTCGCCTCGAAGAGTCCTTGCGGGTGATTTACGGTCTAGATGTCTATCAAGACTATGAGCGGGCCAATTTAGTCTACAGCTACCCTGGCGAAGCTACCGCCTACCAAGCCCGACGACGCGCCACCCCCCTCATGGCAGCACTGCAAGGAGAACTCCGCCAGGGCGATCGCTATGCCTATTGGGCCGAAATCGCTCGCACCCGCAATGGCAATGCTTATGCAGGCCACATTGTGGTGTTCCTCAAAAGTGACCTCAACAAATTAGAAACTGAATTGCGAAATCGCTAAGCTCACAATCGGTGGTGGAAGCAGAATCTGGACTAGGCTGACTTCCACTCATCCGCAAAAATGTTTTTCACAGCGGTTGCAATTCGAGTAATGTCCTCATCCAGTAGGGGTGGCCAAACCACTCCTGCTTTGCGCTGCGATTCGTATTGGTGCCGACTTTCTAGAGCCAAGATATGCAGGGTATAAATCAGCTCTCGGTCTAAACTAGGTGCGGCTCTCAGGGCTTCAAACACCACTTTTAGCGCTAGCAATATAGAAGTAACTTGTCCAGGCACAGGGGGCTGGCCTTGTTTGAGCCGAGATAGAAACGCATCTGGATTTGCGGGGGTCAATCGAGTTTGATTGATTAAAAAACTACGAGCAGTTTCGTAATCCATGCCATTCAGGAACCGTGGAATTGCTGTAAAGCTATCGCATATACCGCAGAATGCCAAGTTTGAGCTAGCGGATGTAACTTAAAAACTCGATGAAGTGTTGCTAAAGCTAACGTGATTTTTCGGAGGGTTAACCGCTATTTAATCAACACCATGCAGGAGATTATTGGAAGTTTATTGATTACATGGTCACATTCATAGACTCTTCACCGTTTCACTATGTTCAAAATTCAGTAATTCGCCCATAACTAGATTAGGCCCTCGCTATTGCAACTCTATTTTTCAATTCTGTCCCTGCTTCTCAATTCTGTCCCTGCTGTCACTCCTTTGGGAACATTTTTCGTCTATGAGTATCGCTACTAAAACGATTCCATTTGTCGATCTCAGTCTTCAGCATCAACCGATTCAAACTCAAATCGAACAAGCGATCCAAGCAGTATTACAGCAGGGAGACTATGTATTGGGTCAAGCGCTGACAGAGTTTGAAGTGGCCTTCGCCAATGCTTGTCAAACCAAGCATGGCATTGGAGTCGCCTGTGGCACTGATGCGATCGCCTTAGGTTTGCAAGCCTGCGGGGTTGGCCCTGGAGATGAAGTGATTTTACCCGCCAACACTTTTGTGGCTACCTTGATCGGGGTGCTGCGGACAGGAGCGACACCCGTTTTAGTTGATTGCGAACTAGAAACAGGTTTGATGGATTTAGCGGCGGCGGCTCAAGCCATCACGCCCAGAACTAAAGTGCTGCTGCCCGTACATCTCTATGGGCAAATGGTGTCGCCACGAAAACTTTTAGATCTAGCTGCTGCCCATAATTTGCTCATTTTTGAAGACGCGGCTCAAGCCCACTTAGCGGAGCGAGATGGCTATCGGGCAGGTTCCGTGGGCATTGCTGCTGCCTTTAGTTTCTACCCCAGCAAGAACTTGGGAGCCGTCGGTGATGGGGGCATGGTGGTGACGCGAGATGCAGATGTAGCCCAAACCATGCGATCGCTACGGAATTACGGTGCCCCCCGCAAATACTTCCATACGGAATATGGCACCAACAGCCGCTTAGATACTTTGCAAGCCGCAGTTCTGAATGTGAAATTGCCCCACTTAGCTGCGTGGAACCGCGATCGCAATCAAATTGCTCAGCACTATGATGCTTTGTTACAACCTCTCCACTCAGCGGGTTTAGTGCCCATCACGAACCAGAGCGGCAGGGGTCATGTGTATCATCTCTATGTGATG
>DATNPE010000598.1:0-3584 GCA_036703355.1 Allocoleopsis sp.
AGGACAAATCAAAAAACTCCAGAATCAGCCGACCTGCTAGAAAAAAGATGATCAGAACACAAATCACGTTGAGCGACGTTTGCCGAGCCTGTCTCTGCCGATAGGACTTGGAATCTGAAGCGGTTAAGCTGTAGAACAAAGGAACCGCTCCCACAGGGTTGGCGATCGGGAGTAGAGCGAGAAAGGTGCCGACGACTTGGGCTAGAAGTTGCTCCATGAAACTTGGTAGGCTCAGCGATAGAAATTGATGTCACCAGTTCTGTAATATCCTTCTGCTCTGGTTTTTTCATCAATCTCCTGGCTGAGGCTGCTAGGTTTAGGAATCATGACACCCACCCTATTCGGACGCTGGCAAACTCGGTTATTTCTCTTCGCCACAGTTGGCGTGTTGGTGACGTTGCCGTTTGCGCTCGGCTATGTTGGGCCTGGTGCCAGTGCTCAATTTTTCTGGGTGCTGTTTTATGTGACGCTGTTTGGTCTAGGGTGGGACGTTTTATACACCTATCTGCAAAAGTTTCGTTGGGACCGCGACTGGCCTGGAGCCTTGCAACTGTTGGCTGGACTCTGGGAAGCGGTATTTGTGGTGTTGCTGCTGAAAACAGTGGGCTTGTTTGGCATCGATCGCAACTTACCGATGTCAGGCTTTTTGCTGCACTACAGTTCTATTTGGTTGGCGATTTATCTGGCGGCTCATAGTTTGATGCGGATTCTGTTTCCGCGATCGCGCTTCCGGGGTGGCCAATGGCTGTTCTAAGGACTGTTCTCAGGGCTGTTTCAAGCAAATCCTGACCACATGCGCCAGAATAGGAGTCTCTGTCAGTGATACGACTATGCGTACGCGCGATCGCCATCGTTCTGGGGCTCGGCCTCAACCGCTACGACCTTGTAACTGGCCTATTGAACAACTGCCAGGTCTGAGCCCGGAGGACCAAACTCGCTTACAGGATCAAGGTATCCAGACCACAGCCCAGCTATTGCAACAAGGAGCGACGCCAGCTCAGAAACAGCGCTTAGCGGCTCAACTACAAATTCATATTCAGCATGTGAACAAATGGGTGGCTTTGGCTGACCTCGCCAGAATTCCTGCGGTGGGCTGTCAATATTGTGGTTTGCTCCTCCATGCAGGGGTTGCTTCTTGTGTGCAATTGGCCCAAACTTCATTACATCGGCTGCATCCCCAAATTTTGCGACTGCAAGTGGCGATGATGCAGCGCCCCGATTTGTGTCCACCCGTGGAAGCAGTGGCAATCTGGATTCAACAGGCGCGATCGCTCACAGCTAGCTCTATTCTGGGATCTAAGACAACAGGATCTAGATAGCTAGCAGGGCATGAAGTTGATTACAGGCACAACTAAACTTTTAGGCGTGATTGGCGACCCAATTAAACATTCTCTCTCGCCCGTGATGCACAATGCGGCGATCGCGGCCTTGGGTTTGGATTATGTTTATGTGCCCATACCTGTCGCCCCCACCGATTTAGCGACTGCATTGGCTGGTTTTGCTGCCATTGATCTGCGTGGATTTAGTATCACGATTCCGCACAAGCAAGCCATCATTCCCTTGTTGAATCAGGTGTCAGACGTAGCGCAGGCGATCGGCGCGGTGAATACAGTTTGGCGAACCGAGCAAGGCTGGAGCGGCACTAATACAGATGTGATTGGGTTTCTGGCTCCCCTCACAACCTCCGATCGCGATTGGAGCCAAACCACGGCGCTGATTTTAGGCAATGGTGGCGCGGCACGAGCAGTGGTCGCGGGTTGTGCTCAGTTGGGTTGTGCAGCGGTGCAGGTCGTGGGGCGCGATCGCCAAAAGTTAGCAGCGTTTCAACAAAGCTGGAGCCATTCTCCCATTCCAGTCGAGCTTTCGATTCACACCTGGGAGGAGTTGCCGAGCCTACTCCCGGATGCGGGCTTGATTGTGAATAGTACGCCGATTGGAATGCACCCGCACGATGCAGCCTCACCCTTGGAAGATGCGATCGCCAGCCAAATCTCTCAGGATGCGATCGCCTATGACTTGATCTACACACCCAGTCCAACCCGATTTTTGCAGCAAGCGCAGCAGCAAGGGGCGATCGCGATCGATGGGTTGGAAATGTTGGTGCAGCAGGGAGCCGCAGCCCTAGAGATTTGGGTGGGACAGGTAGCTCCCGTGGAAGTGATGCGACAAGCCTTGCAGGATTATTTAGGAATCGCAAAACCCTAGCCGCCCCAGCCATTTTTCCAAATCCTCAGTAGACTCAGAAAAGACTGTGCTACTTCATATTGCTTCACTCACACAGGAGTCACCCCCCTAGCATGTGCCGCATACTAGGCTACTTAGGGCCATCCATTCTGCTCGATCGCCTGCTCAACAAGCCTGAGCACTCACTTGTCGTCCAGAGTTACCAACCCCGCGAAATGACCGCTGGCCTCCTTAACGCCGATGGTTTTGGCCTTGGTTGGTACCACCCGCAGCAGGAAACTACCCCTTTTACCTACAAAAACATCCTGCCCATCTGGAACGACCCCAACTTGGCTAGTCTCAGCCGCTACATCGAGTCTGACTGCATTCTCGCCAACGTTCGCAGCGCCACCCCAGGCATGGGCGTTGATTTGAGCAATTGCCAACCTTTTCAGCACGATCGCATCTTGTTCATGCATAATGGCTTCATCAAAAACTTCCGACAGACATTGCGGAAAGCCATTTGCGATCGCCTGGATGAGCAATCTCATCAAATGATTCAGGGAACGACCGATTCAGAGCACATCTTCGCGCTGTTGCTACATTACTGGCACCAGGCTCCAGAAAAACCTCTGGAAGATGTGCTACACCAAACGCTGATCACCCTCTCTGACCTCACAGAGAGCCAGCAGTTGCAGTTTTCGGCCAACATCCTGATCAGCGATGGTAAACGGCTGATTGCGTCTCGCTTTGCCAGTCAGACCTCTACCCCGTCCCTCCACTGGCTGCGCGACGATTCCACGTTCCCCAATGCTGTCATGGTGGCCTCTGAGCCTTTGTTCGCCGGAGATTGGATCACTTGCCCAGAACGTAGCATTCTGACGGTAGCAGATGACCTCGACATCCAGATTCGCCCCATCTGACCCCCAACTCAGCGATCGAGCCTTGCGGCGGCAGCAAATGCAGCAATGGTTGCAAGACTGCCGCACAGGCACCTTAGCCCTCTTTCAGGGGGTTGATCCTGAGACGTTTCGCCAACAAATCCATCCCGAATTTAGCCCCATCGGTTGGCACTTGGGACATATCGCCTTCACCGAAGGGCTGTGGATTCTCGAACATTGTGCGGGGCAACCATCGCTCTTACCTCAATACCGTCGCCTCTTTGCCGCCGATGGGTTACCCAAAGCCGATCGCTGCAACCTACCCAACTTTGAGGAAATTTGCACCTATCTGGAAACCGTTAGAACCCCAGTACTGCAATACCTGGAGACGGCTCCCCTCGATGAGCAAGAACGGCTGTGGCGCTGGCTGCTACAACACGAAAGCCAACACTGCGAAACCATTAGCTTTCTCCTGCAATTGCACCGCTGGACTTCTGGCTCCAAGCCCCAGTTAAATGCTGCTCCAATTCAAGCAGATTC